>NZ_CP042464.1:600714-901071 GCF_015074785.1 Segatella copri | reverse complement strand
ATTATTATATACATACGCAGAAAGATCCGTTTGAGCGCCATTATTCACTGCAGATGAACTATCCCCTGAATTTCGAGAAGATGAACGAGGCGGCTCAGCATTTTCTGCATCACGAAGACTATGCAGCGTTCTGCAAGGCGGGTGGCGACAACAAGACTACCATCTGCCATGTAACAGCCGCCCGATGGATACAGACCTCTCCTACCACCTGGTATTTCGAGATTACCGCCAACCGTTTCCTGAGAAACATGGTGAGAGCCGTAGTGGGAACGCTCATCGATGTAGGCAGAGAAAAGATTACGATGGAACAGTTTCTCGATATCCTGCACAACGGAAGCCGCAGCGATGCAGGCGAAAGCATGCCAGGTAACGCATTGTTCCTGGAAGAGGTAGGGTATGATTTCAAAGATTAAATGATTAGAAACACAAGGGCGCGAGCCTCATTCAACATTCAACATTCAACATTTAACATTTAACATTCATAAAAATGTGGTTAGTATTAGCATTTCTCTCAGCAGCGCTGCTGGGATTTTATGATGCCTTCAAGAAGAAGGCGCTTTCAGGTAACGCAGTGATTCCCGTGCTCTTTCTGAACACGCTCTTCTCATCGCTCATCTTCCTGCCGTTCATCGTGATGAGCTATACAGGAAATTCGCTGGATGGAACGATGTTTCATGTAGCAGAAGGCGGATGGGAAGTTCACAAGTACATCGTGCTCAAGAGTTTCATCGTATTGAGCAGCTGGATCTTCGGTTATTTCGGCATGAAACACCTGCCGCTCACCATCGTGGGACCTATCAACGCCACCCGACCGGTAATGACACTCGTGGGTGCGCTGCTGGTTTACGGCGAGGTACTGAATCTGTATCAGTGGATTGGTGTCATCCTTGCCATCATCTCCTTTGCCATGCTTTCGCGCAGCGGCAAGAAAGAGGGTATCGACTTCAAGCACAATAAATGGATTTACTTCATCGTGCTGGCTGCCGTACTCGGTGCAATAAGCGGTCTCTACGACAAGTATCTGATGGCTCCACCAGAGAATGGTGGTGTAGGATTAGACAGAATGATTGTGCAGAGCTGGTACAACATCTACCAGTGTTTCCTCATGGGAGCCATGCTGCTGATGATATGGTGGCCTACCAAGAAGAATTCTACCCCATTCCACTGGCACTGGAGTATCATCTTCATCAGTATCTTCCTTTCGGCAGCCGACTTCGTATATTTCTACGCTCTGAGTCTGCCTGGCGCCATGATCAGTATCGTGAGCATGATTCGCCGCGGTTCGGTTATCGTCAGCTTCCTCTTCGGTGCAGCCATCTTCCACGAGAAGAATCTCAAGGCGAAGTTCGTGGACCTTCTCCTCGTTCTGCTCGGAATGCTGTTCCTCTATTTCGGAACGAAGTAATGATTAGATAAAAAAAAGTCTTGCAAGCATATAGCCTGCAAGACTTTTTTTTATGTTTTTACCAGATATGTGCACGCTTGTTCTTAGGAACAAAGAGCTTGTCGCCCTTCTTGATGTTGAATGCCTTATACCATGAATCCACCATTGGGAGGGCACCGTTCACACGAGCCTCGTTTGGAGAGTGAACATCCACGGTCATCAGATACTGCAGGTACTCAGGACGGGCATTGCCTGCCCATACACGTGCCCATGCCAGGAAGAAGCGCTGTTCTGGAGTAAAATCATCCTTCACACCCAACTTCTCTGTCTTCATCACATTCTGAAGTGCACGGAAAGCGATGTTCAAACCACCATTGTCACCGATGTTCTCACCCAGGGTCATCTGGCCGTTTACCTTCTTGCCAGCCAACTCAATCTTGTTGAAATGGTCAACCAGGATCTTGGTGCGAGACTCGAAGTTCTTCTTGTCAGCAGCAGTCCACCAGTTGTGCTGGTTACCGGTCTTGTCAAACTGGCTGCCCTGATCGTCAAAGCCATGACTCATCTCATGACCGATTACACCACCTATACCACCATAGTTCATCGCATCATCAGCTGTTGGATCGAAGAATGGAGGCTGCAGGATAGCTGCAGGGAAGCAAATCTCGTTGGTAGTTGGGTTATAATAAGCATTGATAGTCTGAGGAGTCATTCCCCACTCTGTCTTATCTACCGGCTTGTTCACCTTGCGGGCGATGGCATCCTTGGTAAAGAACTCAGAGATATTTGCCATATTCTCGTAGAGAGAGAGGCTGTCATCTACCTGCAATCCGCTATAGTCCTTCCACTTGTCAGGATAACCTATCTTGATGATGAAGTTCTCCAGCTTGTCCTTAGCCTGTGCCTTGGTAGCAGCACTCATCCAGGTAGCCTCGTCGATGCGCTGTGAAAGCGCAGTCTGGAGATTGTGAACCAAGTCGAGCATACGCTTCTTGCTGCTCTCTGGGAAGTACTTCTCTACGTAGATTTTTCCGATAGCCTCGCCCAACACGCCGCTCACGGTACTTACAGCACGCTTCCAGCGAGGACGGTCCTGCTGAACACCACTCATTACCTTGCTCAACTCAAAGGATACGGCACGGAAATCATCGCTCAATACGCTGGTTGCACCAGAAATCACCTTGATCTCTGCGTATGTCTTCAGATCATCCAGAGAGGTCTCTGCGAGAATCTTCTCAACCTCGTGGATTGGTTCAGGCTGACCCACGCAAATTTCCTTGAAAGCAGGGAAACCGGATGCCAGGAACACATTGCCCCAGTCGATGCCAGGATAATCGAGCACGAGCTGGTTGTAAGTCATCTTGTGATAGTTCTTGTCGATGTCGCGGAGCTGTACCTGACTATAGCTTGCCTTAGCGATGCGGGTCTCGATAGCCATCACAGCCTCCATCTTCTTCTGGGCAGTAGCCTCGTCGTTGCCTACCATCTGGAAGAGCTTCTTCATATAAGCCTTGTATGCATCACGAATCTTCTTGGTCTGTTCGTCATCGTTTACATAGTAATCGCGTACACCAAGACCAAGACCACTCTGGTCTACCTCAACGAGGTTGTTGGCGGCATCACGAAGGTCGGCGCCCACACCGATGCCATACATCATGGTACCCTCGCCACGGAAATCGAGCTGAGCGGTAACGAGCTGATACTCTCTGCGGTCCTTGATAGCTGCAATGCGGTCGAGAGTTGGCTTGATAGGTGCCCATCCCTCCTTGTTCAGGCGAACGCTGTCCATACGGAGGTTGTAGAGCGAACCGATCTTCTGTCCGAGTGACCCCTTCTGCTGTGGCTTGGAAGCATATTCAAGGATGATGTCCTGGATGCGCTTCTGGTTCTGCTCAAAGAGGTCGGTGAAAGCACCATTGTCGGTATGCTCGGCATCGAGTGGATGATTCTTCATCCAGTTGCCTGCGGCATAGCGATAGAAATCATTACCCGGCTTGATGGTCAAGTCCATGTTGGTCTTGTCAATACCGGAGCCCAACTTCTCCTGCTGGGCAAAAGCAGTTGTTGCACTGAGCAACAATGCTGCGAATAATACTTTTGTTCTCATTATTGTTTGTATTTAACTGTTTCTTTTTTTATAAGGGCGAGACCTGCAAAGGTCAGGGCGCCATTCAGCATCAGAAGCTCATAGCCGAACTTATAGCCCACATACTGCGAGGTAAGGGTATCGATGGCGTAGCAGATGAGCGGACTGGCAATGCAGACCCATGGCGACCAGCGGTCGTTTACCTGACGCTTGGTGAGCAGACTGAAGGCAAACAAACCCAACAGCGGACCGTAAGTATAAGAGCAGAGGATGTAGATGGCATCTATCACGCTCGTAGAATTAATCGCCTTGAAAGCAATGATAAAGAGCATGAAGACGAAAGCCACCAGCAGATGCATACGCTTGCGGAGCTTCATATCCTCTTTCCTGCCCAATATATCCACACAGAGACTCGTAGTAATGGCGGTCAAAGCAGAATCGGCACTCGAAAAGCTCGCCGCCACGATACCGATGGTGAACAGTACCACTACCAGGTTTCCCATCACTCCCGAAGCTGCGAACATCGGCAACAGATCATCAGGAGCATCAGGCAAAGCCACTCCCTGTTTCTGAGCCAGCATCACCAGCAACACACCCAGACTCAGGAAAAGCAGATTGGCAGGCACAAAGGCAAAACCATAGCTGCAAACATCCTTCTGGGCCTCACGGAGCGACTTGCAGGTAAGATTCTTCTGCATCATGTCCTGATCAAGACCGGTCATCACAATCACTACAAAGACACCGCTTAGGAACTGTTTCCAGAAATTCTGTTTCGACATCCAGTCATCAAAGACAAAAATACGGGAATGACTGTCGTTAGCAATCGCAGTTATCGCTTCGGAAGGACTCATGCCCAACGCCGACATCACCTGACAGATAATGAGGATGAGCGCAGCAAACATACAGAGCGTCTGAAAGGTATCCGTCCACACCAGCGTCTTGATGCCACCCTTGCGCGTATAAAGCCAGATAAGCAGTACCATGACAGGAACCGTGACCCAGAACGGAACACCAATCCCATCGAGCACGAAACGCTGCAAGAGGATACAGACGACAAAGAAACGGACCGCCGCACCCGTCATCTTGGACAAGAGGAAGAACGAAGCTCCAGTCTTATACGAACGTTCCCCCAACCGCTGCTGCAGATAACCGTAAATCGTAGTGAGATTATACCGGTAATAGATAGGAAGCAAAAGAAAGGCAACCAGGAAATAACCCAGGATGAAACCGATGCACATCTGAAGGTAGGTCATATCCGTTCTCATCACCATGCCCGGTACACTGACAAAAGTGATGCCCGAAATAGACGCTCCCACCATACCGAAAGCAACCATATACCAAGGCGAACGGCGGTTGGCACGATAGAAAGTTTCATTACTTGCCATTTTGCGGGCAGTAAGATGACTGAAGAGCAGAAGCACACAGAAGTATGCCAGAACTGTGATAACGATAGCCATATTCTCTTAAATTTATATAAAAACAAAAAACCTCCGAGATCACTCTCGAAGGTTTCTGCGGTGCGTACGAGACTCGAACTCGTGACCTCCTGCGTGACAGGCAGGCATTCTAACCAACTGAACTAACGCACCATTATTATTATGGAGGAGTCGAAATGTTAAAATGAAATTAGCGGTGCGTACGAGACTCGAACTCGTGACCTCCTGCGTGACAGGCAGGCATTCTAACCAACTGAACTAACGCACCAAACTATTTTGGCAAGCCAGCAAGATGATTTTGAGCGGTGCGTACGAGACTCGAACTCGTGACCTCCTGCGTGACAGGCAGGCATTCTAACCAACTGAACTAACGCACCAATCATGAAATCAAATTGAATGGCTTAGCGCTCATTTTTCATTTGCGAGTGCAAAGGTACTACTTTTTTTTGGTTCTACCAAATTTTTATGCAACTTTTTTACAGAAAATATTGAAAAAACATCGCATCCTCATATCCAACTGGGCTACAAAGCCATTGTTTCAGGATATTATTCCCCTCAAATCCAACAGATTGCAGCATTTTAGCCGCTTTTTGGTTTCTGATACCTACAATAGCATAAATCTGCTGAAGATGAAGTATATTCCGGGCATATTGCAACAAGCGTGACACAGAAGCCTTCGCATAACCCTGCCCCTGAAACTCCTTTTTGATGACAATTCCGAGTTCGGCACGGTGATGACGGGGATCAAAATCAGTAAGATCCAGGATGCCCACCTGCTCATTCTGCTCATTCTCTACTATCAGGCGCACCTGATTGTCTACATAAATATCTGCCGAAGCACTGGTTATATAGTCGAGCAGCACCCGGCGCGAATATGGAACATTGGAAACACCCAGTTCCCAAAGCCGATCATCATTCTCTATATGGTAGAGAAAATCTAGATCTTCCAACTCTAAAGCACGTAATCGAATATTCGGTTCTTTCATAAACTACACTTATTAATAATGTACGCGCGTACCTTATAATATAGAAATAAATCTATCCTTATAAATAACCAAATTCATCCTTATCCATCACCTCCCTATCCGTAATCACCTTACCGATGTCCTTCGTATAGGTAGCCAGTTTGATATTCTCGTCAGACCGCTGCGCAAGCTGATGCAGCATCTCTTCATAGCTCATCTCGTCAGCATCAAACAATACCTGGTTTGACAGGTCGACATGAGAAGGAGAAAAGAATCCCAGACTCTTTCTGATTCTCGCAGTCATCATCTGCGTAAAGGCTACAGAGGCACGGGCATAAATAGCAAATTTGATAGGAATACTCAAGAGATGCGACATACCCGAATAATGTTTACGGAAGAAGATAAGCATCGCCTCGTAAAACACATGAACATAGCGGAAGCTCGACTTCTGAGTACTTTCACCTTTGTAATGCAGGATATCTACAGGCAGATAATAGTTCTGATAACCACCCTTCAAGATACGGTAAGAAAGATCAATATCCTCGCCATACATGAAGAAATCCTCATCCAGCAACCCCACCTTCAGCAAGGCTTCACGACGAATCATACAGAAAGCACCGCTCACAACCTCTATCTTTGCCGGCTTATCCCATGGAAGATAACCCATGTAATAATGACCGAAACTGCGATGCTGAGGAAACCGGCTGCACAACCCCATCATCTTATAGAAAGCCACCATCGGAGAAGGCAATCCTCTCCTACTCTCAGGAGCTGGTTTGCCATTGGCTCCCAACATCCTTACACCCAATGCACCAGCGTCAGAATGAGTACGCATGAAACCAACAGCATCCTTGAGAACATGCTCACCGATAATGGTATCCGGATTCAGCAAAAGAACCAGATCACTCTCGCTCTTGCGGATAGCAAGATTGTTGGCACGGGCAAATCCGTTATTATGCGTACAGGCTACAACATGGAGATTAGGATATCGGGAAGCCGGGAAACACTGTTCGAGAAATTCCACCGTTCCATCCTGAGAATGATTATCAACCACGATAATCTCTGCCGTATCGCCACTTGCATCACCCTGCTGCCCACACTCCAACACGCCGATAGCTTTCTCTACCGAACGCAGACACTGGGCAAGATAGTACTTCACATTATAGCTTACTATGATAACACTAAGTTTCATACCGAATAGCAAATATTAGATACTGAGAGTTTAACCTTCCGCCTCTGTTGTTTCGTCCTCACATCTTCCGACAGAAGGATAGACAAAGAAGAGACAGAGAAAAAGGATGATAGCCATATATCCAAAAGCAGGCGCCATCGTCTGATAATACATAAACGTATTGATCAGCATTGGCAAGCAGAGCATATTCAGACGGGCAGTGCCCAGAGGAAGAAGTGCATCTCCCTTACGGGTTACCAACTGACGGTGAATAGCCTTGAAACTGAAGAGTTTGAGCGCCAGAGGAATAACGGCAATGGTAAGAAACTCCATCGCTACGGTAATCACATAGACCAACGTAACATCCCCTGCCAGATTAGTAGGTTCCAAAATTTCTGTCTCATAGAGCAAGACCAGCAGGAATCCTACCAACAGGACAAAGAGGAAATTGGTCATCAATATTCGTTGTACTTGTTTGATTTTCATTTTGTTGTCTTTTATTATTGTCCAAATGGAGTTCTGTTCAGAATACTCCTTCCGAGGGTAACCTCATCTGTATACTCCAATTCATCACCCACCGAGATACCACGGGCGATAACAGAGAGTTTAACAGGATAATCAGCAAGTTTACGGGAGATATAGAAGTTGGTTGTATCACCCTCCATCGTACTGCTGAGAGCAAAAATCACCTCCTTCACCCCACCTTCAGCCACACGCTGAACCAGCGATTCTATCTCTATATCCGAAGGACCGATACCATCCATCGGCGAAATGATGCCGCCCAAGACATGATAGAGTCCGTGAAACTGCTGCGTGTTTTCTATCGCCAGTACATCCTGCACATTCTCAACGACACAGATGGTAGAAGCATCGCGCCGGGAATCAGAACAGATCGGACAGAAATCAGTATCGCTGATATTATGACAAACTCTGCAGTATTTCACTTCACGCCGCATCCTGGAAATGGTATCAGCAAAGAGTTCCACATCCTCACTCTTACGCTTGAGCATAAAAAGTACAAGGCGCAAAGCTGTTTTGCGCCCTATACCTGGCAATTTAGAAAACTCCGCCACTGCCTTTTCCAACAAAGTCGAAGAAAACTGTTGTTGCATCTTAGCAGTTTAGAGATAAATACCAATACCCAGTTTCAAACCTACAGTAGAATAATCTACATGCTTCTTGAAACTCTGATCGTAGTAGATAGCTGGCTCGAGGGTAACCGACTTGCCGAGGAAGAAAGCATAACCTACCTCTACCCCTGGCATGAAATCATTATAACCTCCGGAATGAGCCAACTTTACGCCGCCGCCCAGATACAGACCATTCTGCTCGATATAATAACGTGCCTGGGCACCGACAGCGAAATAATCCTTCACGCCTTCAAGACCAGAATGATTATATTCTACCTGCCCCAACAGCATCCAGTCGTCTTCTACGAAGTATCCAGCCTTAGCCTGAATACCGAGATTGAGGTCCTGAGAGCCATTATAACTCAAGTTTAAGCCCGTCATCGACGCACCTATATACTGTTTTCCACTTTCAAACTGAGCATGGGCAGCTGTCGAAACGACAAGTGCCAATGCTGCAATAGCTAATTTTTTCATTCGTATCATATAAATTTACGTATATTGATTAATACTTATATATAAATCTATTGTTTCTTCTGATAACTGCGATACCAACCCAGGAACCAAACCAAGGCTATCACCAGAATGATGACACTGCCCGCATAAGCCAGGCTCTCACCCAAAGCCAAAGCTGTTGGCGAAATGAGCAGGAAGGTTGAACATATCACGGTCATAAACAAGGCAGGAACCAGCGTCATCACAAAAGGCTTCTTCTGCTGTACCAGATAAACCGTCAATGTCCAGAGAGTGAACACAGAAAGCGTCTGGTTAGCCCAGCCGAAATACTGCCAGATGATATTGAAACCATCAGGATTCTCCATCTGCCAAACCAGAATGCCCACCGTAAGAGCAAACAACGGAACGCAGATATAAAGACGCTTGCGCATAGAGCGCTGCTCCAAACCGATAAACTCGGCGATAATCAGACGGGCACTTCTCAAAGCCGTATCGCCACTGGTAATAGGCGCTGCGACGACACCCAACAGAGCCAGGATTCCACCAGCCACACCCAACCAGCTGGAACATACTATCTTCACAACGGTAGGCGCATCGAAGTTCTGGATAAGCGACTTGCCGCCATCAAACTGAGCTATAAACTGCTGAGCCACCTCAGGACTTACGCATTCACGCCATCCACCATAATAGAAGAAATACATGGAAACCGTAGCCCATATCAAGGCAACGACACCTTCTGTAATCATGGCTCCATAGAAAATAGGGCGTCCCATCTTCTCATTCTTCATGCATCGTGCCATGAGCGGACTCTGCGTAGCATGGAAACCACTGATGGCACCACAGGCAATCGTGATAAAGAGGCAAGGGAAAATCGGACTCTTCTGTACAAAAGACTCCGTTCCCAACCAAGCCGGATTCTCATTGAGATTGCAACTCTGCAAATTGCTCCAAAGTTCAGGCAATGAAGGCCACTTCACAAAGAGACCTATCATCAGAGCACCCGCCATAAAGAGAAGCGAGAAGGCAAAGAGCGGATAAACCTTACCGATAATCTTATCGATAGGCAGTAATGTAGCAATGACGTAATAAACGAAAATCACCACAATCCAAAACATCTGGCTGCCCCAGAATGCATCCGTATTACAAATGCCACTCATAATGATAGCCGGACTGTATACAAACACAGCTCCCACCATCATCAGCAAAAGTACCGAAAAGACCAACATCACTTTCTTGGTGCGTCCACCCAAATACTTACCTACCAATTCCGGCAAACCAGCTCCACCGTTACGGATACTGAGCATACCGCTCATGTAATCATGCATGGCTCCTGCGAAGATACACCCGAAGATAATCCACAGATAAGCCACCGGTCCGTACCAGGCACCCATAATGGCACCGAAGATAGGACCCGTTCCTGCAATGTTGAGGAACTGAATCATGAAGATCTTCCAACTAGGCAGTACCATAAAGTCGACCCCATCGGCTTTGGTCACTGCAGGCGTAGGGCGGTCATCAGGACCGAACACATGCGCCACAAACTTTCCATAAAGAAGGTAACCCAATACAAGGGCGACCAAACTAATAACGAAACTGACCATTTTGCTTTTATTGCTTAAAATTTTCTCTCTTTTCGGTGCAAAATGCACTTTATTTTAATATTTCAACCGCAAAAGTAATATTTTTATTTGAAATAAAAAAAAATATTGAAATATTTATGGTGAATATGCAAAAAAAACTATTAAATAGGCATTAATCCGCAAAAAAATAGTTATCTTTGCATTATGAATGATTATCAATATATTGCATACTTTGCTATTGTTTGCAATAAAACGTGCAAATTTCGTGCAAATAAAGGAGATACATACTTATGATTAAGATTTCAATTAAGTTGGATAAAAGGAGGCGATTGAATAGCGGCAGATTCCCTTTGAAGTTCAAAGTGGCAAGGAAAGATAGTGCCATTTATATTCCCACAGGCTATGAGCTGAAAGAAGATGAATGGGATGCTAAGAATGAGAAGGTGAAAGGAATACCCGAACAGAGAGTTATCAATATGAAACTTATGAAAAGAATTTCCCTTCTCAATGATAAGATAGTGCAGTTACAAGAAGAAGGCAAACTGCGCTACTTCTCTAATAAGAAGCTATCACTTTATCTGTCTAACGAAGAAGATAAAACCGATTACGAGAATCATCTTTTCAAAACACAGATGGCAGAATTTCTATCCAAGAAAGAAAGTGAGGGAACTAAACGCATATATATCGCAGCAGAAAACAGAATAAAAGATTTCTGTGATTATGATACATTAAGGGTTGAAGATATAGATATAGACTGGTTGGATGATTTCGTTGATTTTCTAAAGATAAAAAATTGCAAAAACACCATTGCTATGAGATTAAGGATTATCCGAACCATCTTAAACTATGCTCGCAAAAAAGGTGTCCTTAAAGAATATGTTTTTAATATGTATAGTATTAAATCAGAAGAAACAAGGAAACGCTCATTAACTGTTGAGCAGTTAAGAAAATTGCATGAAGCAAAGTTATCACCTATCCGTTCTAAACATCGTGATATGTTCTTTCTTATCTTCTATCTAATGGGTATCAATGTTAAAGACCTATCGAAATTAGAAAAAATAGAAAACGGCAGAATCTCCTATCGCCGCTCAAAAACGGGAACGCTATATAATATAAAGGTAGAACCTGAGGCTATGGAGATTATTGAACGATATAGAGGGAAAGAGCATCTTATCAAGCAATTCGATAGAAAAGCATCGTATCTAAGCTTTGACCAAGCCAATAATAGATGTCTTAGCAAAATCTGCAAAAGTATAGGAATACCCGAAGTAACTACTTATTGGGCAAGACATACCTTTGCTACTATTGCTTATGAGATTGGTATCAGTATGGATATTATTGCAGACTGCCTTGGGCATAAGAATAGCCATAGAATAACCTCTATATATGTGCGAAAAGACCAACAACGGATTGATGAAGCCAATCGAAAGGTTATTGATTATGTTCTATATAACAAGAAGGGGTAGAGCTTTCGCCCTACCCTTTCTTATTATTCTATTACTTCCAAATACTTTAACTTTGCGAATCGGTATGAGTTATATGTTTTACCAAGCGTTTTATACACCTTAGATGTGAAGTACAGAATGCAGCCTGTATAATTATCGAATCCTAAGATGATATACTTATCTTCAATATACCCTGCTACGTATGCGCCAATATCCTTACCTTTATAAAGAACTCGCTCACCAAGATGAGCATAGAAAAATTCCTCGTTTGTCATACGCTATCGCTATTTTAGTTCATCAAAGTCAAGCCACTCAATCTTTTCGTAACACTCGTACAGAACTTCTATACGCTGTGTTCCGTCTCCTCTAGTGACAAGCCATACGTCATCACTCATCGCTCCATAGTGAAGAGCAGTAGGATTTACGCCACCTCCACTATATCGGAACATTACCCACTTTTTTAATGGTGGCTTCTCTTCCTTTAGGTCGTGCCATAATGATGCAGCATTCACGTAAGGAACGTTTTCTGTATCACAATCGGTAACACCAATCTTTTCTGTACTGAACGTTACCCCGTTAAGCTCATTGTAATCTACCTCATCTTCATTGCTACAGATATTGAGATAAATCTTCTTAGGTAAATTCTTTATTTTCATATCCCTTAAACTTAATTTATGAATATTTACCAATTCCAAATGTCAGCGTATCTTTCATCTGGTGGTGTTTTAATCTTTGGAAATATAGGAGTATTGCTGATAACACGATGGTCGCAACTTCCTGTACTTCCACTAGTAAGTGGCTCTCCGTTACAGACTAATCTATATTTACATTCATCACATTGTATGTAATTCATATCACTTGAATTTAATGATAAAAAACTCGGTATCAAGCCATTTATCGGGGCATAAGCCTTTCTTAGGCTTGCCGATACTAATGCTCTCTATCTCCTTCTCAATTCGTGGACTATCCTTGCGGTAGCCGTTGATGAAGAGGACGTGTGTGTAAGGAATAGCCTTGTAATATGGACTATTGATGCAATAGTTAGCCATTTCGGGGCTAATACTATCCCAGTTTTTAACGCAATGAGTGGGTATCTTCTCGTTGGTACAAGTATCTTCATTCCATAATAAGAAAAGGCGTTTTACCCAATATCCTTTTATTGTCCGATACTCTTCATTCTTTCTTCCGTCCGCAATCATGTCGAACCATTGCTTGCTGACGGTGAGGGTCAATACTTTCTTTTCCATCCTTACACCTCCTCCCAGTCTGTTGCGAGAATAGTCTCAGGAAGTAACCATAAAACTGGTGCAGCTCTTCCTACGCTATTATACATTAATGCCTCTGAACCAAGATAGTTCTTATCAATGTATGCGTATGTGCCGTCCGCAAAAATCTTACGTCTCACTTTCTTCCCCTCCTTCATTCTTCTCAGAGCCTCCGAGAAGTCAAATGTTTCCTTGCTCATTATAATTTTGCTTTAAAGTTGTAAATTGGTTTAATGACATCTATCACATTAACCGTAGGTTTTATTAGCTCAACAATCTCTTCGGTTGGCTTGTATGCCATAGGTGCTTCATCAATGGTTTCTTCACAAACTGATGTGGAATAAATACCATTCATTTCATTCTTGTAAGAATCCATAGATAACTCTTTCTTTGCCTGTGTACGAGACATTAATCTACCTGCGCCATGAGGGGCAGAGCATAGCCAATCTTTGTTACCTTTTCCCTTGCAGATAAGAGAACCATCACGCATATTCATTGGGATAATGACTACCTCATCCTTTTTTGCACTGATAGCTCCCTTTCGCAATATACCCTTGTCTGTATCTATATAGTTGTGAATGGTTGTAAAAGAATACTTATCTGAATTAGCATCAATATCTACACCTAAAGCATTTACAAGTCTGTTGGCGATAATCATTCTGTTTCGTTCAGCATATTTTTGAACTATGCGCATATCATTGAGGTAGTCATTGAGCAAATCACCTTCCAAGTAAGAAAGTTCCTTGCTTATATTTTTAGTACCTAATGACTTAATAACACTCTGTATCTCATTTTCTCTGCCTTCGCTTTTTAGCTTGGCAATAACCTCAGACTTATCAGCTATTTTCTTACGGCAATACTCGTAGGCAAGTTTTTGGTAATAGTTGCATACCCTAACACCAAGGTTTCTACTTCCTGTATGTATCACAAGAAACTTCTCTCCTTCTTCATTTGCATCTAACTCAATAAAGTGATTGCCACCGCCAAGACTTCCAACAGAACGATATACTATTTCCATGCTGTCAAGACAATCCCAAGCACGGAATTTGCCAAACATACAACCATCAACCAATCCGTTTATGTAGGCTGATACTTCTCCCTCGTTGACATTAAAACCAGACGGAATCAACTTATTGACTGCTTCATCAAATTTCTGCAAGTCAATATCAACTTTACCAAGTCTTACGACTTTCATGCCGCAGCCTATATCTACTCCAACAGTGTTAGGAACTACTCTGTTATCAAGCTCTATTACCGTGCCAATAGTGCATCCTTTACCTGCATGGCAATCTGGCATTATTCTTATTTTACAACTATTGTAAGCCTCGCTATTAGATAGGGTTTCTATCTGTTTGATAGCTTCATCTTTTATTGTCTTTGCGAAAATCTTTGTAAACTCATTCATATCTCTTAATCTTTACGTTTAACTTTCTCAAAATAAAACACTACCTTCTTATCGAACTGAGGAATAATAAGACCATAGGCAATACTCATCTTCATTTGAAACTTGGCAGCGCCACTTAGCAAGCCAACCGCCTGCCTCTTTATTTCTGCTCTGAACTGTTCTAAGGTCATATCCCTCTTACGGAAGTTACAAGCACGGCAAGCTGGCATATAGTTCTCTAAGCTATCCTCGCCTTGAGTTACTGCGAACTTGCCTTGTTTCTCATCCCATCTGGAATACATTCCTCTGTTTTTGGGAACAATATGGTCTACTTGCATATCCTTGTACTCTATAGTCCTGCCACAATAGGCACAATGACCATCATACATACGATATACCTTTAGTCTAGTTTCCTTCTTCATTTCTTTCATAACCTTCATGTTGTTTACAATAATGTGCCCAAGTATCTAAAGCATCCTTATCTTCTTTACTTAAATCCATAAAAGTGTCAGTATCTTTTATTCTCATTTTTCTTCTTTTTACTTATTAAACTTATCGTCTTGGTGATGCGGTGGTCTTTGAAATCGACTTTATATCCCGCTCCTGGTAACAATATGCGATTATAGCAGAGATAACGAAATATCCAATAAGGCGTATTGCGCCTCATTATCTTCTTTGCTAGTCTAATCTTCATTTCTCACCTCCTTCATAAATGCTATATAAACAATATGTATAATATCCCAAGAACAATCCAAACAAAAAACATCTTGTCACTTCATAAACAGATGGATTAAGGATTGTTCCAACGAGAAAATATCCCATTATAATGCAGGAAAAGACTATAATGAGTATCCTAGATGTTCTTTTCTTCATCATTTTTCTCACCTTCCTTTCTGTCGAACTTGTTTCCGCAAATACAATCATACTTACATACGGCAACAAGATTTAAATCAAACTCATCTTCTCCTTTAATAGAAGCTTTGAATCCACAACCTTCATAGCCAACCTCATAGATTACTGAGCCATCCTTTGTTAAAAGGTCGTGTTCCCATACCTCTACACCATTCTTGTCTTTCAGTCCTGTGAACATACAGACTGTAGAAGGGTCAACGTCAGTTATACCATCTTTTATATGGTCTCCTCCTATACATACCCTATTCCCTAGACGTACTAAATCGCCCTCAAACCATTTTCCTGAGTTGAGCTGCTTAGCCTTGGATTTTATGTTTTTTATTTTCATAAGCTATTCATATAAAATTGTTATTCTTTTACTTTTATCTACCTTCAATATAGCTTCTTCTGCTTTATCAATCGAAGAAAACAAATAGTCTGGGCAAAGGTTATATGCACCATAATCCCAATAATGGATAAGTCCAAATAACAATGAATGTCTCTTATCTACACGATAAGCAAGGATTGGATTATCCTGAGAATCGTAATGTATGCCTTTAACAGCCTTACTTTTGCGATACATGTCTACTATTCTATAGGTTGCCATAACTATTTTTTCTTTAAAGGTATACACTCCATTAATGACCTCACCCCATCGCACACAGGACAATAGTGTTTACCATCAATCATCTTCCAGTTTGAGAAGTCTTCAATATCAGTACTTTTGTCGTGGAATAGTGCAGAGCAAGTATCTGTACCGCCAAAAACTTCTCCGCATCTATCGCAAACAATCTGATACATTGTAATTGGTCTATACATAAGCTATTCTTATTTAAGTTTGACTGGCTCATCGGAAAAAGACAATTCTCTTCCGATGAGTTTTTTAATGCTACCTTGTGGAAGTTGAAAACCATAAGCTCCATATCTATCTTGTGGCAACCAATAATTATGTTCGATACAATCACCAGCCCACATATCAGGCTTGCAGTTGAATATCCATTCTCCGATATAATCTTTTGCTACCCATGCCATAACTATTCCTCCGTTTTTATATAAGGACAAACAACTACCTTTCGATAGTGCTTACATTCATCCTTGTAATCGCAAAAATCACAAAAACAATACGCCATACTATTCCTCCACTTCTACGCCAAATGGAGTGCCATCGGCAAAGGTATAGTCTCTTAATACCTCCTTGTAATTATAAGGTTTATCTTCAATACCTATGAAAAAAAGTTTCCCAAGAGCCTTGCATACTAAAAACTTTTGTGTGTCCTTATCCTTCACCCACCCAAACGGCTGATGCTTTTGCATCTCTGCCCAGCACTCTTCTGCGTCCTTAAATGGGCGGTAGGTAGTCTCTGGCTTGATGCGATACTCTGTATGTTTCCAAAACTCAATCTCCTTCATTTCCGTCCAATCATTCGGAACATCTGAACCTTCTATGAAACTTGGTTTGGTTCTACACTCAATTATCCTTCCTTCTGCAAAAGCTTGCATAATAGGATAAAATTCTTTAGCTTCAATTCTATTCATAGCTTTAATAATTTAGTTAAATACTTATCCATACTATAATACACTATCTGAGTAATAGTGTATACATAGAATGATTTACATCCTTTAGTTTCTTTCACTCGTAATATAGTACTTCCTGTTATTACCCATATTGCTAGTATGATTAAAGGCAACAAAGAACCTTCAATTACGAATACTATAGTACATATAGGAATCATAAGTAACACATATACTAATCGCTTCAAGATTTTCATATCACTCCTCCAACTCTTTAAGTGCCATTCCTATACCAATAGCAACAATTACAAGAAAGATTCCTAATTTTAATAAAATTATCATATTCTTCTTTTTACCCTCTCCCTTTTACAGGAGAGGGTGGTTAATTACTTGGATGGCTCAGTATATGATACTGGTTCCCATACATCGTAAGCTGTCAGCAAAACTGGAGCGATAACAGATGGGGCGAAGATGATAGATGCTACAACATCTGGAGCATTCAACTCGTAGTTAACACCTTCTACTTTGTTTTCCTTACTAGCCCAGCCATAAGGCTTTGCTGTAATCGTAGAGCCATCTTTCTTTTTAAAAGTCTTCTCGCTAGAGCAAGAAGCGAACAAACTTGCAACGACTAAGGCTGCTAAAATAATCTTTTTCATATTACTTCTATTTATATCCCATAAGGGATAGTTAATCAATCTTCTTTATACTATCGACTTCCCAACTATAAATTAAGTATTCTCGGTTAGAACGAGTGCCATCTTTCTTGGGAATATTAACTCTAACCTGAATCTTTCCATTATAATAACCATTGCTATTACATGGAACTAAACTAACAATCCAACAAATATCAAATCTTGAGCATCTTACCTTGTCGTTAACCTTGAAAGGAAGACTTTTGATATATTTATTCACATCAGAATAAATCTGATAATTGGCATTACGAATGATGTCTTTCTGTATTGATACCTTTGCTTCTAATTCTTCTTTTGTCATATCTTTAAAATTTATGCCCGAAGGCGGTTAGTTACTTTAAATAATTATTTTTAATTTATCTGGTAATTCAAATTGAATTTGAAATGTTCTACGTATAGGATAGCCTTGATTTACATACGTCTTACCAAGATAAGCAGTAGTTGCAATACTTGCATATCCTAAATTACCATTGCTCTCATAACAAGTTACATCACAATTATCATATACTGTGTCTATATCTGCTATGATTTTTCTGAGTTCTCCTAATTTCATATCTCTATACTTTTAAGTTAACAACTTCTTCTTATAATTATTATATATATCACATGGAAGAGTACAATAACAATATCTCGAATCTGATTCTTGACACTCTTTATATTTATTAAAAGGACACTTTGCCATACCTACACCTCCATTTTGTGATTAATATTCAAGCTAAAGAAAATGTGCTGTAACTGATGAACAAAGTTAATACTAGCAAGATTGTGTCTGTCTAGACCTACGCACACCAAGAACTCACCCAAAGTTATTATATCTTTTGTTATATACAGATAAGCTCTTTTTGTTGGCAATTTATACCAATCATAGCCATCGTTCTTCCATCCGTTCTTCTCTAGAATCTCTGGAGTGAGAGGAATCGGAACAATATTATCCTTATCAGCATATTGAATTTCTCCATTTGGGAACTTGATTTGGTATGAGAGTACTTCATTTTCGTTTTCCGTACCAATTACCTCAACGATATATTTCTTTACACCTACATATACAGAGATAAAATCTCCTGGAATGTATTCTAGCTTATCCATACGCTTTACTTCATTAACCTAAGTTCTTTCTAGCCCAAGCTTCTGCCTTTGGCTTAGTCTTGAACTGTTTGTTTTTTACTTCATGCCAAACTCCATAAGGAGCGGTTTTATACTCGATGAGAAACAAACCTTTCTCAATTTTGACTATTCTATATTCAAAATACATACGCTTATATTTTTAAATTGCTATCTAATTGCAAGCCAAAAAGAATATGTTGGAGTTCATCTACACATTTTATCATAACAGTATCGTCTTTTCCGTCATTGAAAGATACTCCGATAATTCCCAAGAAATTATTATATCGCAAAGTGAAAGGGTATTCTTGGTGTTTATACCACCTATGCCCAAAACATTCTCCTTCTGAGCGATAACATGTCCATCCATTCTTTTTAAGAAACTCTTCCCAAATATGAACGTGCATAATATCATTTTGACAAATTTTGCCCAAGCTTTGCCCATCAATAACTTTCAAGTCGTAAGAATAATCTATATTGAACGGATAGATGCTACAGACAATACAAATAAATCCGTGACTATAAACTATATCACCCACCATATAACGAGGTGGTTTCCTAAATTCTTTATGTGCCATACGCTTTACTTTTCTAAAGATGAATATATCCATTTACTTCACACAGAACCTTTTCTAGCAGGTTCTTTAGAATCTTCAATTCATCATTTGAATATGTAGCTATAGGATAACCATCAAGGGTAGTTTCGCCAAAGTAGCCACGACTTATCTTTAATGAGTGTTTATTCTCTTTCATTTTCTTTGCCTTTTACAATATTGTACACTTGTTTTAACTCATCTGTTGATAAGCGTTTGAAATCAAAAGAACTGATAGCGTAGACGAGAGTATTACGAAGATTCTCTTCTTTAACATCTGATATTTCCTTTTCTGTAGGAACAGATATACTTTTCCTATCCCAGCTATCGCCACCATATTGCCAGCCAGAATCTCTCCTAAATCTAGCGTTATTAGCAATAATTTGAGTTTTTGTCACTTTATCAACCTTGGCGATACGTCTATAATACCTACTTATAACTAGAACATCATCACCAACCACCAAATCTTTAAGCTCTTTCATTGCTTCCTCCTTTCTTTTTAGGAACGTACTCATCTAACTCATCGTCAAACTCATAGCAGTCTGGGCAGTAGTGCTTATCGCCTATCTCTGCCCATTCGCTTTCCATTGCTTGCTCTTTTGCAGTTCCTTCGTCCAACCAAGCCCCGATGCCATTAAACTCATCAATGAAGGTCTTTCCACATCTGTCACAAACGACAGAGTACATAGTAACTGTCTTAATCATGGTTGCCTCCTTTCGTAATTAAGTCAAACAACTCTTCTACGAATATCCAATCAGACAAATGGAATATATTGACTTGCTCTTCCCACATTTCTTTATATGTATCGCAAGTGGTTTTATCAAGCTCATCGTTCATATCGTAGAGCTTTCTATTACCGAATTCTTTTGAGAACGCAAGAACCTTTCCGTTGTCGTTACGTGGAACTTCGCTAGCAGGGTGAAACATGTCCTTCAATAGCTCATTGATACCCCACTTAGCACCTAGTCCAATGGCTTCTTTGATGTCCTCTTTGTAGAACATTTCTTCCTTTTCATCATTGTTGAAGACTATCTCTTCACCATTAAGCAAGAATCTATCCTCGTAGATTTCTTCCTTTGCAGCTTCTATTTTATTATCATCTATCATAATCTACCCTTTCTTTTTCTAAGTTCTAACATCCTCCTAGTTCTACGGTTTTCCTTGCCACTAGGAGGATTACCAGCGAGTTTAAAATGTGGAATGCAATCATAATCTCTATAGATATGAGCTTCATTGATTGCATTGATTTCTTCACTAGTCAAGGCTTCTTTAAGTGATACACCAGTTGGTGTTACAATTATCTTTGCATCGTCTCTAATCATACTTAACCCTCCACGTTATTAGTTGTACCTAACAATGATTCATTGCCGATGTAAGGAATACATTGATTCCAACTACAATGATTTATGCATACGTAGCAGTCTTCCTTTTTAAAACTAAAGAAACTTATACTCCATTTATCTCTACTAAAGTCTCTTACCAGCACTTTATCGAATGGTTTCAGCTCAACCTTTGGCTTTAAATCCACAATCTGTTTCTTCTCAGCATCCCAAGCCTTGCCTTTCTTTGCGAGAGCATCAAAGAGCTGCTGTTTCTCTTCTTCTGTAGCAAATCTATACTCTTCAGATGATTCCACCTCATCGGCAAACAATAATCCAACCATTTCATTTAGAGTAACATAGAAACTAAGGGTATGCTTATAAATCTTTCGGCATATTGCTACTGATTTTCCATATACCACTATATCCCCATCCTTGAACTCAAGCTTCTTTTCAATTTCCAAAGTTTCAAGGTTTAACTTACCGCCACATCTATTCTCTATTTTATTGATGTAACACTGGCTCAATTCTTCACTAACCTTAAAGTAATCTTTTGTTAATACATTCGTTTCTATGATAAACCTTTCAATACCATTATCAACTTTCAGCCAATACTTACATCTTATCATTTCATAAGTATCACTTGTAAATCTATCAAAAATGACTTGTGTATTATAGTCGTTATTTTGAAGTACATCGCCCTTTTTCCATAAGAATTTAGACCAGTCTGCCATATTCTCAGAAGGTTGCAATACACATTGCCCTGCTCTAAAGAAATTGCCATTATGCCAAAATCTATGTTGGTTATTTGAATTAAGTTCTTTCACCACAATAGATTTCTTTTTACGAACATCAATAATTTTTTTAAGCTCTACAGCTCCACATATTCGGGAATACAGCTTAGTTCCTTGCGGCTTATCCTTTAGGATTTCCGCTATATTTATTTTTGTTTCCATATTATTTTACTCTTATAAATTGAACATTCTTTTTGTCTTTTCTTTCGATTGCGGCACAACAAATATCTTTGCAGATATTTTCATAAATATTGCTGCTTATCTCGTCAAAGAAGCAACCATTACATTCTTCTGTCTCGCTTTCAACCACCTTCAAGACGATTTCTGAGCCTATAGGTAAATCTTCCATACGCTTAATTTCTCATTATGTGACACTTAATAACCTTGTGAACCGCATTTGGCTGCGATTCATTAAAACTATTAATGAACTGACGCTCCATTTTCTCGGGAAAAATGGGCTTTGTCGGCTTCGGCATAGTAAGGACGGCTTGAATCTTTGCCCCCCCCATCCAAAGTAAGCAAACATCTGCGAGTAATTTTCTCAAATAACATTTTAGTATCTCCTATTATTTAAACGTTAAACAAAATCTTAGTTTTTTATAATTTAATTATATACCACGATAGAAGCGAAACGAGCCGAAGGCGAGCCCTCCATTACCTCATAGGTATTAGCATACACCCTACAGACTACCCCTCCCTTGATATAAGTATAGTTATTGAGTATCATATCCTTTATGTAGTCAATAGAGGATAAAAAACGCTTTTCTATGTTTCTGTATTTGCATAAAATCTCGTTTTTGACCGCAAACTTTACTAAATCAAAGGCTTTCTGTACGCTCACGCTTAATTTCTTAGCTATATACTTATATGATATACCATTCTCTCTAAACTTATCGCCGTAGCCAAAACGATTACAAACCTTCTTTGCCGCCTTCAACTCTTTTAAGCCTTTAGGGTGCTTAGACTGCTGAATCATTTGCTTAGCGTAATTCTTTCGATTCTGTACATCAATGATAAGCATAGCAGATAAGGTATCTTCTATAAACTTTACATTCTGCGCATAGGCATTCTTTTTAGAATCATTCCTTGAAATAAACTCGATATTAGGAACAAGGACGTTCCTGTGAGAGGTATGACTTTTTAGAGACTTGAAGACGAGGCAACGATTATTCTTGCCCGTGAACTCAACCAAGCCCAGAGCCTTCAAGGTATCAATACGCTTACGGACAGCACAGGCACTTACTCCCGTGATTTCGTGAAGCTTATTGATGCTCCATCTTTGCACGGCAGAAGACTTGACCCTTGTCTTAATGAAAAGGGAAAATGCAATTGCTTTCCTTAGTTCGGGATTGCAATACATATTGTTCAATATCTTTCTGCGTATCTCCATTTTACAGATGCTTTAAAAAGTCAAGAGCAGCAAAGAAATGGGGATTCTCTGCTGCTCCGTATTTAGTAGCCTTGCGGCTCACGTAAATCCAAACTCTTACACATTAGAAAGTTCCCCATAAACTCGCTAAGTGATAGTGTTCTATCTTAAACACACCGCAAAATTAATAAAAATCTGTCAAATAACCAACTTTTCTATTAATAAATTTAAAATAATTAATAGTTTTTATTCGCTTTTTAATAGATTTTTATAACTTTGCATTATATTTTCTATTAATAACCAAATAATAAGTAATAGCGTATGATATACAATCAATATCAGCAATACGAACTCTCCGACCGCATCATGCAAGCGGTATGTGAGGTAGGCAAGGTTACGTTCATGGAACTTTGCTCTGCGGTGAAGACCGTCAAGCTCAACACCCTTAGAGGACTATATTGCCTCATAAGCCGTGATTATTGCATTCATCCCGACCGCTCGGCTCGCCTACTCTGCCGTACCAGAGCAAACGTAATCAACCAAGCACGAAAGTATATGCAATACGTTCAGTCAAAGGATAGGTATACCTTATCTATATATAACCAAATCGTAGAACTCTTAAAAAGTAACAAAGAATGAAAAGAACAGATTATGAGCTTACCCTGCCCGACCAGCTCTTCCCAACGGACAATGACCTAGAGATTCCGACACTCGATATTGGTATGCAAGCCAAGGAGTGTCAGTCACCCTTCCTTTGCTTCGGCGAACAGAAGAGAACCTTCAACCTCAATGGCGAAGGCTCTTTGCACTTCTATACCGATGATTACCGCTTCTCAGCTATCTACGAGCACCCTGAGAAGATATTGCAGCATCACCCTGCCGTTATCGTTGAGCCGAACTTCTCCTTATATAATGAGATGCCCGTATCTTTCGGCTTGCAGGCTATCTACAAGAAACGTTGGATTGCCCGTTGTATGCAAGGTAAGGGTATCGGTATCTTCGTTGACCTCAACGTGGCGCAGAAGTTCTATCGCCTCAATATGATTGGCGTACCTCGTGGATGGCGTGCCTTCGCTACCCGTGGATATTCGGATAGACAGAATAACCTCGCCTTTGAGTATTCCATCGCAAGCGATTGGGCAGAGGGCAAAGAGCCGCTATTTGTTATCTACGGCGGCGGTGCTGAGTGTCGGCGGTTCGCCCAGACCCATAGAGGTTGCATCTACATCAACCCCGTTGTCACTACTAAGAAGCAGCTTGCCGCCTTGCAGAAGATTCACGAAGGTGTTGCCTTTATCGGCGAAGAGTTCTCTGTTAAGGCGCAGCTTGATAAGCTCACCCCTTTCTCCAAGCAGATTGAGGATTTCCGAACAGATAACGTCTCTAAACAGATTGAGGAAAAATAAGATTGTTTATGCGAGATATGGCATTTATTTGCTGTATCTCGCTTTCTTTTGTATCTTTGCATCAGCAAAACAGAAATTGTGGAATATAGGTTCTGAGGTGTCATAACAATATGTATTAGTTAAGATTTGGTTAATTGAAAATAATAGTTAGTTATTAGTCTATAAGCAGCCGCCTGTGATAGGTAGCTGCTTTTCTTATATATAAGAGGTATAATATTTTATGATAACTTCAAAGGCTACTCATTATATGGGTAGCTTTTTTATTTGTTTACACACAATCTATTATTTTCTATTAAAACCCGAATAATCTCCGTAACTTTGCAAATAATAATTATTAAATAATAAAATTATGGCAAGAGAAAAGAGAATCTCACAGAACCCATCCATCGCAAAGGATGAGCTTCTTGTAAAGCTGGGTTTTCGTGAAATGATTGACATTACAAAGCTCCTCTATAATGAGGGGCAGATTGATGGCGTTCCAAAGAACCCTCGCTACTTAAAGGAGAGCGAGCACGACAAGCTCGTCAAGTCACTCGCCGATAGCCCAGAGTTCTTAGAGTACAAGCCTTTGATGGTTTATGGCTTGGAGGATGGTACATACGTCACCATCTGCGGTAATATGCGCCTCAGAGTGGCTAACGAGTTACGCATCGGTGGAAATACGAACTTCGATAAGCTGCCTTGTTTCGTATTGAAGACCGATACCCCAATTCAGAAAATCAAGGAGTATGCTATCAAGGATAACGTGCAAGCTGGTAATTGGGATTGGGATGAGCTTGCGAATGGTGAGTGGGAAACCGATGATTTGCAGAATTGGGGCGTTGATTGCTCTTTTCTTAATACCGATGAGGATGATACCGATATTGATGAGCTATTCGAAGATGCTCAAAATACCGAGAGTAAAGTTAAAGATATTAAGCTCTCCGTCCATATTCCACAAGAGTTGGAAGATAAGGTAGATGAGATTAAGGAGATTATCAAGTCTGCCGTCTCCGAATACGATGGTGTGGAAATAAAATAACAGAGATATGGAAGTCTATCTTGCGTGGGAGGCTTACTGGAAATCTTAGTAAGTTTTGGAAAAGTGTTAGTATGGAATTATATATAGCAGGGACTTTAAGCAGACCCTATGTTTATGAAAAGGCTATGGAAGTTTTTTTAGCAGGTGAACACCCAGTAAAGAACGGCAAGGATGCCGATTGGGAAGGATTAAATATATTGGAAACTTACTATTATCTACAGAATAATAAAGAGTTTCCTCGATTGATAGGCAATTTTCAGAATTTCCTATTAGATAGTGGTGCTTTCACATTTATGTCGGGAGCAGGTGTAGTTAACTTCGACAAATACGTGGAAGGATATGCTGCATTCATTAAGAAGTGGAACGTAAAGAACTTCTTTGAGCTTGATATTGATTCCGTTGTTGGTATCAGAGAGGTTGAAAGACTTCGTGAAAAGCTCGAAAGATTAAGTGGACGTAAGCCTATCCCCGTTTGGCACAAGTCACGAGGAAAAGAGTATTTTGTTGAAATGTGCAAGAATTATCCTTATGTGGCTATCGGTGGTATCGTAACCAAAGAAATACCTATCAATAAATATGAGAAGTTATTTCCTTGGTTCGTAAAGACAGCACATAAATATGGCTGCAAGATACATGCCCTTGGATATACAAATATCAGAGGATTGCATACGTATCACTTTGATTCTGTAGATTCTACAGCTTGGCTTTATGGCAATATGAGCGGTTCTATATATAAGTTCAATGCCAAGAACGGAACTATGGATAAAACAAAAGCACCTGAGGGCAAGAAACTTCGCTCAAAGTTGGTTGCTGCACATAATTTCGGCGAGTGGGTACGCTTTATGAAGTACGCTCGTGCTCGCTTATGAAGGTTTATCTTAGTGGCATATCGGGAGTAAAGCCTTATCTCTTAAATGGAGATATTAAAGCAAACGAGGTATTTGCTCTTGAATCATTCTATTCCGTAAGAGATTGGCAGAAACCGTTGATTCCAAAGTTTGCATCATTTCTCTTGGATAGTGGAGCATTCACATTTATGAGTAATGCCGCAAAGCACGGAAATATAGATTGGCTCAGCTATGTTGATAGATATTGCGATTTTATCATAGAAAACGATATAAGACTATTCTTTGAGTTGGATATTGATAAGATTAAAGGTCTCAAATATGTAGAAATGTTACGGCAGCGAATTGAAGATAAAACTCATCGCAAGCCAATACCTGTTTGGCATATAGGGAGAGGAAAAGAGTATTATCTACAAATGATAAAAGAATATCCTTATATTGCCATTGGTGGGATAGCAGCAAAAGAAATGCCCATATCTAAATTTGAGGCATTATTTCCTTACATGATAGGGATGGCTCATAAGAATGGATGTAAGGTTCATGGGTTGGGATATACAAGAGTTGATAATCTACAAAAATATAGATTCGATTCTATTGATTCCACAACATGGACTGTAGGGGGGCGATTTGGAGAAGCTTCTAAATTTGAAAATGGTAGCATAAAACGTTTATCATTTAGAGATAAGGGAGTTAAATACAAGATGGTGAGAGATAAAGAAGCTCTTACTTTATATAACTTTAAAGAATGGTTAAAATTCCAGCATTACGCTGATAAAAATTTATAGATTATGAAAGATTCATTGATTATTGTATCAGGAGGTATGGACTCGGTAACTCTCCTGCATGAGAAGAAAGAGAGTATCGCTCTCGCAGTATCTTTTGATTATGGCTCTAACCACAATCAGAAGGAGATTCCTTTTGCTAAGTTGCATTGTGAGCGACTTGGTATCAAGCATATTGTTATTTCACTTGGCTTTATCCACGACTACTTTAAGTCGTCTCTCCTTGAGGGCGCAGAAGCTATCCCAGAAGGTAATTACGATGATGAGAATATGAAATCAACCGTAGTTCCTTTCCGTAACGGCATTATGCTCTCTATCGCTTGCGGCATTGCTGAGAGTAATGGATTGAAGAAGGTGCTTATTGCTAACCATTTCGGCGACCATGCTATCTATCCAGACTGCCGCAAGGGCTTCATTGATGCCATGTCAGAGGCAATGAAGAATGGTACTTACGAGGGTATTACCATTGATGCTCCTTATACCAATATTACGAAGACAGATGTTGCTCGCCACGGCAAGAAGCTTGGTATCAACTACGCTGAAACTTGGAGCTGCTACAAGGGTGGTGAGAAGCATTGCGGTAAGTGTGGAACTTGTATGGAACGCAAGGAAGCTCTCCGTGATGCTGGTATCTCTGACCCAACTGAATACGAGGATGAGTAAGGCAAGTGGAGGTACACGAAACTATTCGGGTAATCCTAAGACGATGGCTAAGAGAGAATCAGAATTTCAAGCCATCGTCTCTACGGGCAACTATAAAGATAGCTACTTCGATAAGAGCGGCGGTTACTATGTGGTACATAAACATCATAATGAAATTGCTGACCCGAACACCAATAAGGAAATGTATGCCGCAGAAGTTCTTGCAAAGAAGGGTTATCGTATATATTTAATGAGCGAAATGTCGTATATAACGGGAGCGAAGAAAACTGATGGCTTCAAAGAGCACGCCGTGATGGATATGAAAACCATCAACTCGGCGAGTGCCTATAAGGTAGAGAATGCGTTGAAGAGTGCTGCAAAGCAAGGGGCAGAGGTTGCTATCCTCATACAGAATAACAAGGCTATGACAAAGGAATATGTCAAAGACCAAATTTCTATGTATCTCACTCATGCAAAAGGAAATGAAAGAGGTAACTTAAAAGAAGTTATTGTTGTTGGCTTATCAGGCAATGTTCATCGCCATAAGCTTTGATAAAAACAGCAAAGCAGGTACACCTCTTTGCCTTTGAAGAATAAGCATGAAATCGAGCAGCCAGTGTACTGACCCACCCGATTTATTCCTCTCGGTCGCAAAATTAAGAATAAAAATTGAAATAACAAAATAAAAGGAAGAAAAATTATGTATTACGTTTCAAAAAGAATGGAGATTGCCGCTTGTCATAAGCTGAATCTCTCTTATGAAAGCAAGTGTGCCAACCTTCATGGGCATAATTGGATTATTACTGTCTACTGCAAGGCTGAAAAGCTGAACAAGGATGGTATGGTGATGGACTTCAAGCATATTAAGCAGAAGATTCACGACTACCTCGACCACGGCAACCTCAACGAGCTTTTGTTTTTCAATCCTACTGCTGAGAATATCGCCAAATGGATTGTTGCTCAGTTCCAAGAGTGCTACAAGGCACAGGTACAGGAAAGTGAAGGCAATATCGCCGTTTATTGTGACGATGATAAGATTGACGGAAAGGAGGCTCTCTAATGGCTAAGTATAAAGTAAACGAAATCTTCTACTCTATCCAAGGTGAGGGAAGACATGCAGGCAGAGCGGCTATCTTCGTCCGCTTCTCGGGTTGTAATTTAAAGTGTCCTTTCTGTGATACTGATTTTAAGAAGTATGAGGAAATGGGGGCTATTGATATTCTGAATAAGATTCAGTTGCTCTCACCTGATTGCAAGTTCGTTGTCTTTACGGGCGGTGAGCCTACATTGCAAGTGGATGAGGAGCTTACTACCCTTCTCCAAAATTGGGGCTACTATATTGCTGTGGAGACCAACGGAACGCACAAGATTCCAGGTGGTATCAACTGGGTTACGTGTTCTCCTAAGTGCTTATTCGTTAAGGGCGCAGAACCTATCATAAAGATTGCTACTGAGGTGAAGGTTGTCTTTGATGGTGAGCACGAGATTACCGATTGTGGTATTGATGCAGATTACTACTACGTTCAGCCTTGTGATACAGGCGATGCGAAGAAGAATGCTGAGATTCTGAAACAGACAGTTGCTTTCGTAGAGGCTAACCCTAAATGGCGGCTTTCCTTACAGCAGCAGAAGATTCTCAACGTGAAATAAATCATTTCGCCTATGAGCAAGAATAAAAAGAAAACCCCGACAAAGTATCGTCCTATCTGCTTTTATTGTGGTGGGAAACTTTGTTGGGATTCATCAGGTGACCGCAGCGAGGATGATGATTCCGTAGTGGATTACTATCATTGTATGCAATGCGGTACTTCTTATGAGGTATATGAGCCTAATGAGGAGGAGAAACAAGATTATAAAGAATTTTGGAAAGGTAAATAATATGGCTAAGATTACAAAAGAAACAGCAGAAAAGCATATCAAAGAACTCTTGGAGTATATCGGTGAAGACCCTAACCGCAAGGGCTTAGAGGGTACGCCCGACCGCATTATTAGAATGTGGAAAGAAATATTCAGAGGCTACGACCCATCACAGAAGCCAAAGATTACTACTTTTGATAATGGCAAGGATGGTATCGTCTATGATAACATGGTTATCGACCAAGGTGATTTCCATTCAAACTGCGAGCATCATTGTGTTTGGTTTTGGGGCAAGTATTGGTTCGCATATATTCCGAACCCAAAGGGAAAGATTCTCGGTATCTCTAAGATTGGTCGTGTAGTTGATTACTGCTCCGCTCGCTTACAGATACAGGAGCGATTGGTACACGACATCGTAGATATGCTGAAAGCGGCTCTCGGTAGCGAATACCCACCACTTGGTATTGCTCTCGTGATGAAGGGTCATCATTCTTGCAAAGAGTTCAGAGGCGCAAAGAAGAAGGGCATTATGACCTCTTCTTACCTTGAAGGTGCTTTCAAAGATGACCCACAAGTGAGGGCTGAGTTTATGAACCTCGTAAATGGTGATAAGTATGAAGGTTAAGTCAGTCAAAACACAAATCTTGGAGGAAGTGGGTTTTCTGCTTCCTACCAAGAAGCTTCTTTCCTCTAAGGAAAAGGTTGAAATCATGGAGCAGTTTTTGATGATGCCAGCTTGCGAAGTGGTGAAGCTACAGCAAGATGGGCGTAAGGCTGTTTTTGTTCAGCAGATAGCAAAATTGCTCTATAACAACAATCTCGGAGAGTATTTCGATGTGCTGAAAATGTGCCGAGATATGGCAGCAGAGGAAGAAGAAAATAAAGGTGCTTTTCTTAAATAAAAGCTATTGTTGGGAATAAATTAGGAATAAAAGTTATTAATATGCCATTATCAAGAGATGAAAGCAAGCGTAAAAAACAGCTTGCAAACCTTGAAAAAGGTAAGTTTAAAAAAGGTGGAGTTGGCAACCCCAAGGGCAGACCACCAAAGCCTAAGACGATGTCATTATTCATCGAGGAAATGAAGGAGAAGGGCTATGAAGTGCCTTCCTCTCAGATTATCGCAGAGTCTTTTCTGTATATCGCTACGCTGCCCGAAGACGAATTGAAGGCGGTGTTGGCTGATAAGTCACGCCCGATGATGCAACGCATTATTGCCAAGGGAATACTTGACAAGAAAGGACTTGATGTGCTCGAAAGAGTTATTGATAGAGCTTACGGAAAGATTCAGCGCATTGACCTTACAAGCAAGGGTGAGCAGATTAAGCAAGACCCATTGCAAGTACATGTTGTTACCAATAATGAAGAGTATCAGAAGATTCTCGCTGAGATACAGAAAGAGAAGGAAAAGAAGGACGCTGAGCCAGACAGGACAGCAGAATGATAAAAGAGACAAATAAAGGATAATAGAGATATGCCGCACGTATATTTAGCAAAGAACTACATGAGGGTAAAGGCAGCAAAGGAAGCAGGGTTTACAACTTGCTCTCTTCAAGGCTCAAGTCGTAGTGCCAAGACGTATAGCGTTGTGCAGTTCCTTTGTATGTTTTGCTTCAACTATGCTGGAACGACCGTTTCCATCATTCGTGCTGGTATGCCTTCCATTAAACGAACTGTCTATCGTGATTTCAAGGATATAATGCTCAACTTTGGTTGGTGGGATGATAAGTGCATGAATAAATCGGAGTTCGTTTATACTTTCCCTAACGGCTCTTGGATTGAGTTCTTCTCCACCGATAACGAGCAGAAGGTGCGTGGTTCTAAGCGTAAGATACTTTTCGTAAATGAGGCGAATGAGCTTTCTTTCATCGAATGGCAGCAGCTACAGATGCGTACCACGGAGTTCTCTATCCTTGATTATAACCCTTCCTTCTCAGAAGACCATTGGATAAATCAGGTAAACGAGGAGAAAAGCACTTATTGGTTTATATCCACCTATAAGGATAACCCTTTTCTCGAACCAAAGGTTATCGCTGAGATTGAGAGCCTTAGATGGAAGAATCCGAGCCTTTGGCGTATTTATGGTTTGGGATTGCGCTCTATGGTTGAGGGCTTGATTTTTAAGAATGTAGTTGTTGATGATTATATTCCTATACAAGCGCACAGACACCGATACAGAGGTATTGACTTCGGTTACTCCAATGACCCTACGGCGATTGTTGATGTGTATATCTACGGAAAGATTATCTATATAGATGAAATATGCTATCAGACAGAAATGCTTACTTCTGATATTATCAGGGTATTGAAAGAGGATAAAAAAAATATTGAGGTAATATCAGAGAGTGCCGACCCTCGTCTGATTGATGAAATCTATAATGCTGGTATTGATATAAAACCTGTAAAGAAGTTCGCAGGTTCTATTCAAGCTAGTATTATGAAGATGCAAGAATACACAATTCATATAACAAAACGCTCTACAAATGTAAGAAGGGAATTTAATAATTATACCTATCGCCAAGACAAGGAAGGAAAGTGGCTTAATGAGCCTATAGATATGTATAATCACGCCATCGATGCATGCCGATATGTTATTATGGAGAAGTTATTGGGTGATTATGGTAGCGGAATGCAAGCCGCCGACATTCTCGGTCTGATGGGTTAAAATCGAAATGCTTATGAAACGAATATATGATAAACAACCAAGGGAGCATCATCGTAAACGCTCCCACTATAATAGCAGAGGAGTAGCCAAATTATCCTTTGATAATGAGAAGGTAGCCGCAAGATACATAAAGAAAAAACGGCTACTCGGTTACTCCGTATATCTTTGTAGTGAGTGCAATCATTGGCACATTGGAAGACTGCCGAAATAGGCGTTTTTCTTTTGTTTACACAGGGTTTCTTCTTTATGCCTATATAAGTCATATTATTACTAACTTTGCCCTTGTTATAACAAAAAATATTCATATATGAGAGCAATAGAACAGATAGTATCAATACAAGATGCGAGCACAGTCCGCTCGGTATTGACAGCAAGAAAGAAAGGCTTTAAGACACCACTGATTGTGCTTGAAGACCAATGGAATCCATCAAAGCATAAAATCTTTGATGAGGATTTCCGTCCTAAGAAGCGAATCAAAGTACCTACGGGTCAGTATGACCCTATCACACAGAAACCGATTTATAAGGATAAGAAAGTTGAGCCAGTAAGAATCGCTATCCCTGCTCAGAAGTCAATCACAAATCTTACTGTTGGTTTCTTGTTTATGAATGCCGTTACCTATAAAGCTACGGCACATGGTGTTGATATAAAGAAGATGGACGATAAGCAGCAGAAGCTATATGACGGCATCATGCACTGCTATCACGACAACAAGATGAAGTACTTCGATAAGCGACTTGCCCGTACCCTCTTCAAGGAATGTGAGTGCGCCGAGTTATGGTATATGCCAACAGACGCAGAGGGAAAGCTTCGAGGCGAAATCCGAGTTCAGTTGCTTTCACCTTCAAACGGCGATAAGCTCTACCCTCATTTCAACGATTTCCATATCATGGACGGCTTCGCTCGAGAGTACTATGTATATGATGAGCTTGGAAAATCTGAGCTACATTTTGATGTATATACAGATAGATTGTGCTATCAGTACACTAATATTGATGGCGCAGGTTGGAAGCTTATTTCTGCCCTACCTCATGGCTTCACCAAAGTGCCTGTCGTTTACTATAGACAAGACCAAGCTGAGTGGGAAGATGTTCAATGGGCTATTGATAGAGTGGAGACCTGTATTTCAAATTGGGGTGATACGAATGACTACTTCGGCACGCCTAAGTACTTTATCAAAGGTCGTTTGGAGGGCTTCGCTGAGAAGGGCGAGCAAGGCGCAGTTTTCCAAGGTGGCAGTGATGCAAGTATGAACGTCCTTTCTTGGGATAAATCACCTGAGAGTGTGAAGGGTGAAATTGCTTATCTCTTCAATATCATCTATTCATTTACCTCAACAGCCGACATCAGCTTTGAGAATATGAAGACTTTGGGCAGCAACACCTCGGGTGCGGCTATCCGTTTGATGTTCACCGCTCCTTATATGAAAGCGGATTTAAAGACAGAAATGTTCGGTGAAATGTTTACTCGCCGCTCGAATATCGTAGCTAACGGCATCTGTAATACGGGAGTTTACGTAAAAGGTATCGACCAGAGTGTTGCTGAGCAGATTGACTTTGAACCGGTCTTCAAGCCATATCTGCCAAAGAATGATGTTGAAATGTTGCAACTTATCACTTCATCCAATGGTGGTGCGAAATCTACCTCTAATCGCCGTGCTATCGAGCTTAACCCTCTCAATGATGACCCTGATAAGGTTGAGGAAGAAATGAAGAGTGAACAGGAAGAAGCGTTGGCGCAGCAAGCAGCCCTTTCGGGACTTGGTAGTGCCGCAAGTGGAAGTCAGTCAGTTTCCAATGAAGAAGAGGAAGAAGAATAACTATGTCAAAGAAGCTCACATCAAAACAGCAGAAAGAACAACTGAATAATCTGTTCGCCGTTTATAACAAGCGGTTGGGCAGATTATACAGCGATTATGTCAAGAAGCTCACCTCTCTTGGCTATGGAGAAGATGTGCTCGAAGATGATGTGCTTTTCAACTTTGATAACTTTCCGCAGTTAAAGGCTCGTTTGAACGACATCTTTAATGATTACTATCAGAATAGCCTTCTTTGTTATAAGAGCGGTATCACCGATGGCGTTGCGTTGGCGTATAACCACGATGAAATGGTTATAGGCGGTTATTCCGTGCTTACTGATAAAGCTATAAGGGTCGCACGAGATACCGCCGCAGCCACGTTTATTTCAAATCGCTTGAAAACAAAGAACGGATTGAATCTCGCTCAGATTATTTGGAACTACTGCCAACAGACAAAGAGTGAATTTGAAATGGCTATGAGTGATACCATTGCGGACGGAATCAAAAAAGGCTCATCAGCAGAGGAAGTAGGCAAGAGCATACGAAAGTATCTCAACGACCCAGATATGATGTATCGCCGTTATCATACTATCAAGGTTCAGAAGAACGGAAAGAAGAAAGATGTGGTGACTTGGCGCAGACGTAGAATCATAGACGGCAAGGTGCGCTTTATTGAAGAGCCATTGGAGAAGGTAGGCATGGGTGTTTACCGCTCGGCGAGAAAGAACGCTCTCAGAGTAGCAAGAACGGAGATAAATTCCGCATATCACAAGGCAAGAAATGAACGATGGCAGAACGAACCATTCGTTATCGGTCAGTATATTCACGTATCACCACAGCATAATATTGATGATATATGCAACGACCTTGAAGGTCGCTACCCGAAAGATTACGTATGGATTTCTTGGCATCCTCAATGTATCTGCACCTCAGACCCTATCACTATACAAGGCGAGGAGAAGAAGGAGTTTTATAAACGCTTGATGGCTGGCGAGGATATGAGTAACTACGTCTCCCCTTTTGCCGTGCTCACTATGCCAGAAAAGTACAATCAATACATCAAGGATAACTCCGAAGCTATCGTGAAGGCAGGAATGAAGGGTAAATTGGCTTGGCATTTACAAGACAACACAAAGTATTGGGTACATCTTTTAAGCCCGTCAGACCGCAAGAAATTGGGGTTAAAGGCGGTTTCTTCTAAGGAGCTTATACTTGCGAAGGCAAAGGAACGCCACGCCCTTAGAACTAAGGAGCAGATAGATAAAATACAGAGCCGATGGGATAAGCATAGACGTGACTATTACAATGGCTTGGTTCATAATCTGCTCGGTAGTAAATCTGTTACGGATATAAAGAGCCAAGACCTCTTTGAACGGTACTATGCTATCCGTTATGCTATCAAGGACAAAAAGAGTGCTTCAGAGATAGCTTTTTTGTTTGATAGATTCAAGCGAGGTTATCAGACTAAACTTGCATGGACTGACCGCAAGGTTGCGATGAATGTTATGAAGGTGGCTGCTAATTACGGAGAAACCGATGTTTCTTCCGTTCTAAGCGCATTAAAGTCTGCTAACTATACATTAGCAAGGAAAGAAGCAAAAACGCTCGCAAACGCCATTTCTGCTATTAAAAAGGATGAACTATCACTTTCCGCTCTCATCCCTGATGTCAATAAGTGGCATAAGCAGTTCACGTCACAGGAATTGCACGGAGTATATGATGCCGTAGAAGCGAAGTTGGCTCAATGGCAAAGCTTGACGCTTGAAAAGCAAGCTAGCAAATTGCAATTTGAGGCAGTTGATTTCCTTGGTGGAAATATGCACGGGGTTCAGCAGAAGTATGCTACATGGAAGGTATCGCAAGCGGCATATCTCAAAAAGCTTGATGAGGTAAATACGGCGATTGATTGGGTAAATATCAATAAAGCTTATGCTGACGTAAAAGGTTATAAGACACAGAGCAAGATATATCATAAGCTTATCTATGACCTTGAACACGCTATGCTCGCAAAGGATAAGACCCTTGCTGAGCAGTTGCTTTATGAAGCTAAGCAAAAGAAAGAAACGCTTATTAATGCGAAAGCAAAACGAAATGCGAAGAATGTTGTATTTGATACAGACCGATTCTCTCAATCAAGGAAAGATGCCGCAGTATGGGATAAGGGTAATGGTGCAAAAGCTGATAAAACCCTCGTAGATGTTGCATCCAAACAATGGATAGCAGCAACAGAAAAAGAAAAAGATTTCACATACGAATACACTCATCATTATTGCGATGTAAATGAACCATTACAAGGAAGAAAATATGATAATTACCAAACGAAGGAAAGGTTCATAGAGAAGGTTAATAATATAACAAGCTATATAGAAAAGAACGAACTTCCTACCGATATGTGGTTTACAAGAGGTGATGATGGAATGAAAGTTATTGAATCACGAATTAAGTTTGCTGGCGGTTCTATGCCAAAAAACCTTCAAGACCTTGTTGGAATGGAAATGCAAGAAGGTGGTTTTATGTCAACTGGTAGCCGAAAAGGAAAAGGCTTCAATACTCGAAGTGTTATCATGAACATATATGCACCAAAAGGAACAAAGGCTGCTTACGTAGAACCTTTCTCTGCTTTCGGTTGTGGTGATAAAAGAAGTTGGGATGGAGTAAGCCGTTTCTCTACGTATAGTTCCGAGCACGAAACACTCTTTCAGAGAGGAACACGAATGCGAATAACAAAGGTTTATGAAGAAGGTGGAAAGACCTACATAGACTGCGAGGTTATAGGGCAAGAAATAAGAGATTTATCTTATGTAAAGGATAGCAATATCGGATATTAAACAAAAAAGGTGTACCATTACGGCGCACCTTTTTCGTTATAGTTCGTTTGGAATTTTATCCTCTGGGAAATGGTCGTTTGGGATAAAGAGGTATTCGTCTATCAGCTTATAGAACCTATCTATCTCTTCCTTAATATTGTAGGCTGCTTTAGCCCATGAAGTGAACATTATAATAAGCAATGTATGTGGAATCCCCTTATATTCCTTACCATTGATTTTCTTATAATATTCTTCCTCACCTTTAAACTTTCCTTCGCTATTAACATACACTCTTTCCATATCCCAAAACCAAGCCATATTTTCGTTGGTATTTGGGTTCTCACCACCTCTATAGTATCGGCAGTGCTTGATTAAATCTTCCTTATTCGCCATATCTATCAATAAATTTAGTTACTACATTCTTCATATCCAAAGGGAGATAGTTCAATGCTTTTTCCTCCATTTCTTGTGGAATACCAAAGAGTGGCTGAGCGATTGAACCAACGATTGCTCCCATCGTATCGCTATCACCGCCGTAGGATACAGCATATCTGATTGCATCCTCGAAGCTACCACTATTAAGGACTATCATAAAGGCGAGTGGAACGCATTCTTGGCAAGTTTCTGCCCATTTCCTTCTTGGAATAAGATTTTTATTCCAATCAGAGCCATAATATTGTTTTGCTATTACCCTAATCAAATCTTTTTGTTTATATGCTTTTAAAGCATGTACACAATCTGCTACCGCAGTAGCACCAATCAATCCCTCAACATGGCTATGCGAAACCTTTGCGCTCATCATTGCCTGACGAATAATATCAGAATTTTCTTTGAATGCCCAACCCACAGGACTAACTCTCATAGCTGCTCCATTTCCGAAACTATCATAAGGCTGTGGATTAGAGCTACGAACCCATTTTGCGAAGCTTGCACCATACCCACCCATTGGGTTTAGATACTTCTGACACCAGTATTGAAGCGAGATACTATAATCTTCGACATTCGGCTTTTCATCACCACCTTTTTTAAGAATAGCATCGGCTACGGCTATTGTACAGATAGTATCATCTGTAAAATTACAATCTTTATCAAATAGTTTAAAGTTATAATCAAATGTGTTATTAAACTCATATTTTGAGCCTACAATATCACCTATAATTGCTCCTATCATAGCTGTATCTCCTATTTTAATGTTAATTATTCGCAAATTTACGAAGAAATATTCAGATAACCAAATATTTTTTATTACTTTTGCATTAATTGTTGTATCGAGTGCGTATCTCCTATGTACTCACAACGTTAAACATAATAATTATTTACATCTAGCATCGTCCTCATTCGTATCTCCGAGGGCGGTGCTTTTTGTTTATAAGAACTCCTTTAAAGCAACGTGATAAACATCATACATCAGGCGAGTTACGTATAGTACGGCAACCTTATCAACTACAAAAGAAGGATAAGGCTTACCCTCTTTGATGATTGTGTTCAACGATAATTTCGGGTACTTGGCTGAATATAGCTTCAATGCTTTCAGAAGCTCATTCAATCTTTCTTCCCCGAATGCTTGCTTTATCTTCTCCTGATTTCTAAGAGCGAAACGAGCCATAAGCTAATTATACTTGATTATCTTATACTCCATTTCGAGCATAACGTTGCCGAATAAGGCTAAAAGTACGTCAAATGCTCTCATATCTTACTCAGCTTTATCAACGATAACAAGGTTTTTCAATCTCTCCAAGAATGTGTGATAATCATCCTCGCAGAGAATCACTTGACCGCCCGTTGGTGTGGTCTTGCAATTAAGCTTTATAGATGTTGCTATATCGCCATTACGTGAAGGTTCAACGTAAGCGATATTATCTATATTAATAAGGATACAAAACCCTTTATACTTTACCTCAATAAACTTTGCCATAATTAAATCTCCTTTATTTTATTAGTTTTAAAATCATAAGAATAACCATTATTCTCCATTATATTCAGAAGAAAGTTCTTCTCCCATTCATTTGCGTATCGTAAGCAACCCGACGAGTATTTAATGTTTGTACTCATATTTCCTTTGCCTACACCGAAAGATTTGAATGCGAACGAGTATTTTATGTGAGCCTCTATCCAGTCATCGTTATGAATATTTGACAAGATAAAAACACAACTTTCACCTCTTTCGTCATTATAAAACCTAAGTATATCTCCTTCTTTGTACATAAGCTATTCACATCTATCAAGATACTCTTTCCAAGCCTTATCAAAGACAGGCTTGATGAATATATTATTTCTTACATCCCTCATTGTTATCCCAAGGGCAAGCACGGCTTCTTCTGGGTTGTATGTATAGCCGCATTCGTGGTTTGCGAACTCATACATGAAAGCATCTTTCAAGCCTTCATCTGTCTTTATGAGCTCCAAGATTTCCTTATCGTGACGTTTACGCATTTCCTCGAAAAGGTAAACGTCAGAGGCAAGGCAGAATGCGCCGCAACCGAGTGAGCGAATCTTCATCAAGTCCTCCTTCGAGGTAGTCAGCCCCCACTCTTCCATCATTTTCTTAAACTGCTCTTTACCAAAAGCAGCTTTCATGGGCAATTTATCAAGCTCTTTCTGATGCTTCTTCTTTAATTCTGCGTATCTATTCATAATTGTATCTCCTTTTAAATTAGTAAAGCTGTTCTGTTCTTGTATAGCAGCCCTTCACAGCGTACTCAACACGTTTCTTCTCAACCTCATTGTAATCAGAGCTAACGGCAACTGCCTGCCATTTGCCACCTTCGTAAATCTGAGCAACGTAATCAAAAACGTTAGCCTCTACTACCTTTCCGTTAATCATTGTAACTTTCATTGTTGTATCTCCTATAATTTGAATATTAAACCTATTTATTAATTATTTACACCGCAAAATTAATAATTTCTTTTAAAACCACCAAATCTTTCCGGTTTTTTTATTATTATTTTAATAGCTTTTAATATATTGATATGTAAATTAAGGTTATATTAATATAAAAAATGCAATATAAAAATATAGTAACCGATTTTTCGCTACCTTTGCATACATAACCAAATCAGACGAGTTATGACACAGATTTATAACGCATCACCAAAGGAGTTGGCGGCAATGGCTCAACGCTACCTCCGTGATGGAATACTAAGCAGAGCCACATATTGCTACGAGCGGCTAATGTACCTCGGTTGCTTGCGCAGAACGGGTTATCTTCGCCTTGCCTTAGTATATACCAAGCAAAGGAAAGATAATGCCGCAGAGCGTGTTTTAAGTAGGTATCGTGCAATTTATAAATATTAATATAGGAGATATAGTTATGAAAAAGGGATGTGGATGTCTTGGAATCCTTGTTATTTTATTCTTTTTAATGATAGCTATCGGACAGAATGAAAACAAAAAAGAGACAGAAAAACTTATGAATACCCCTCTGTACGAAAACAAGGAGTATGTTGAGACGATGGCTGGCGATTTAATCAAACAACGCTTACGTGACCCAGATAGTTATGAGTTCGTTGATATGCAAGAGCAAGAAACGTCAAAACAGGGAGAGAAGTTGTTTATTGTTACATATAGAGCAAAAAATGGCTTCGGTGGTTATAATGTGGGACAAGCTATGTTTTCTTGCGATAAAGATAATCTGACTTTTATAACACTTGGAGATAAATAATATGAAACAGATAAAGAAGATATGTATATTTAGTGAACTTCTCTTTTGTATAGCAGCCAACGCTCAACAGAAGATAACAAGCTTATCACCTATACCAGATGCGACCAAACAAACTATCGAGCAATATATCTCTACTCATCCTATTGATGAAATGAATAAAGATACGGTCGTATTGTCTAACATATATAGCCTTATAGGATATAGTTATGTAGATAAATATCTCGGTGAGCTAACAGGTAGCTTTATTGTTGTTGGACAGGATTACCAATATAAAGACTTAAAACTGCAAAGTAACGATAAGCTTCTTTATCTACTTACCGAGAACGGATATGAGCAAACGCCCGTTGATAATAATATCATCAAAGAGAAGATAAGAGCTGATTTCACTCTCAATGATAATAACTCATATTTCTATAGAAATGATACCTTTGTCGTAAGGACTATAAATATTGATGAGAGGAAGTATATTTTTCTACATTGTATTAGTTATCCTCAAAAATATATACTCGACTTTGATTCAGATAAAAAGGAAGTTCCTAAGATAGATAGAAACGAACTGATTAATATAAAATAATGACAGAAGAAGAAAAGAAGAAGGCTTTAGAGAACTTTAATGCTCTCATAGAAGAAGCAAGGAAGAATAACGTCAATATGACGATGGACGAGATTAACGAAGAGATTCGGCTCGCAAGGGCTGAACGAAAGCAAAGAGAAAAAGAAAAGGCAGAGCGCAAATAGTGCCCTGCCTTTCTTATAGTAGCTGTATCTCCTATAATTATTTACACCTTGTTGTATTGCGTATCTCCTATTCACGCATAACATTAAACCTCAATACCGACTACATTATTGTAGATACCCTCTGGCAGTACGCCACCAAAGGCTTTCACAGCGTTACCGATGCCCTCGGCAATCATCGTACCCTCATTGCTATCATCAATACCCTCAGATACCAAGAACTTCATAGCCTTCTCCTGTACCGCCATAAGTTCTTTAAGCAGACCGACACACCGCTGAGTAGCATCATTATCAACTGTTACCTCTATCATCATATTCTGATTATCCATTTTTGATTTCTCCTATTCAATTAAAAGTTAGACTGATTGTTTTTAGATACAAGCGCAGCTCTCTTCTCGCCGTTGATTTCAGCGATAGCATCTTTCACATTAAAGTCGTTGTTATAGAGAGCAAGAATAAAACGCTTGCCACGTTGATTCCATACAAGGTTTACTTTTGTGCCCGTAGAACCATCACCCTTGATATAATTGTAGGTTCGGGTGCTTGCGAGCTGCCATTCACGGAACTTGCCCTTCAAATGCCAAGAACCTGATTGAAAGTATTGAATACCTGCATTGGAAAGCTGCTGATTTAGTGCTCTTGCGCTGATACCGAGGTCATCAGCAACTTGTGTGGTAGTAAGGCAGTCCGTTGATGCAAGTGTATCATCGTAGTACTTTACTTTTGGTGCGGCTACAGTCAATTCTTTCTGCTGAATGCCGATGGTCTGTGCCTGCTGCTCGGTCTGAGCTTCAAGCTCACGAACTCTTTGCTCGTTCCGCTTCAATGTCTCATCCGCAATCTTCAAGGCTCGTGCCATGATAGCTTCGGGAGTATCATTGACCGAAGAAGCTATATAGCCGCCCTTGGTTCGGATTTCGTGAAGGATAGCTTTTACTCCCTTCTTAAACTGCTTGGCGATAGGCTTGCGTGATTGCATAAGCAATTCATAAACACCTTCCTCTGTCAAGAACCACATACTTCCACCACGACTTAACTTTAAATTAAGTCGTTCCTCTTCGTCAACGTTAGCAACAGCACGTGACACATTCTTTAAACCGAGCCAACTCTGTACATCATTAGCCCGAAATAATGGGTTTTCAACTGACCCCCATACATCAATCTCCTTATCAAGGAAGGTTGATTTACTAATAATCTTGATTTCTTCCATCTGTGAACTTTTTAGAAGATAATGGCAAACAAAAAGCGGTCGCCATATACGCTGTTCACAGATGGTAGTCCACTCCGAAAGAGCTTCGTTTTATCTTACGTATAGGCGACCGTGTATTATACGGTCTTCGTGAGCATAAAATATGCCCATTCAGACGAATGAGCAATAACCGTGCTCTTATCGGGATAGCCTACTATCATCTGTGAACGTCGCAAAATTAAAAAGAAATCTGCGAACTACCAAATTTTTCTCCAACTATTTTTGATATTAATAGAAATAAATCGGAATTAATAGTGCTTAATAGCTTTCGTGTTAAGAATCAGAGACTTATTTCTTTACCTTGATAAACTTATTATACTTATAGAAGGGAGCAGCAGCCGAGACCACCGCCCCCAAAGAGATACAACATATATATTAAGATAAAATGAGAATCCGTCTATTCTTTAAGATACCTTAAAAGGCGCATACGCAAAAATCCCTTTCTCCCAAAATTGCATATCTTTAATACATTCTTCAATGGTAATTTGGGATAATTTTAATCCTCTTTGCTTAGCACGAATACGTGCATAATGTATCAGCCTACGCATATCTTCTCTATCCATTCCTATAACTAATTACCAAATTGTTTGTTGTTGCTTCCGTTCTTTAACCCGTTTCTTAGCAATATCAAAGAATTTTTTATTCTTCTCAAAGCAAATGAAATGTCTGTTAGTATTAATGCACGCTATAGCAAGCGTACCAGAGCCACAGAACGCATCCAAGACCACATCACCCTCATTACTGCTCAGTTCAACGAACTCTTGCATAATTGAGACAGGTTTTTCTGTTGGATGATTCTTACTTTTCCCGTTAATCGGTTTTTCTTTCTTTACCCGATTATAATACAAGTTATTATTTAACCGATTAAGAGCAGTACCGTAATCATATACTCGTACTATGTACTCCAGGTTCTGCGAAAAACGATTTTTGTTAATGATAGATAACGGCTTTTCCCAAACGAGTATTGTAAACATCAAGCCATTCTTATTAGCCCAGTTACAATAATACGGTACCTGTTCTTCCGAACAGAACATATAAGCATTCATTATCTTCATTTTCGGCTTTAATGCATCAAGGAACTTATCTATTTCTTCTTCGCCAAAACAACTCATCCCTCCCATCATATCACCACCATATTTATAAAGCTCCGATTTTCCAAAGGGACTTTTCTGATTCCATTCACTCCCATCATACGTAGGACTAAGTGGCGATTTATTATGGAGATATGGTGCATCCGTAACACATAAATCTATGCTTTTATCAGGAATATCACGCATAAGGTTAATGCAATCTCCGAAGTAAATATTATCTAACTCCATACCCTACGCTCCTTTCTTGAATTTCTTAGTACCTTCTTTAGGCTCGCAGAAGCCATCCTCCTCTCTCAAATTATAGAGAGCTTGTGTTTCCTTAGGCATACTATAGAAAGCCGAGAAACGAGCCTTCTTTGCATTGATAGGGTCATAGAGAGTTCTTGTTATATCAGACCATACGGCGATAACCTTCTTATCTTTAACGATATTGTCACGGAATTTCTCTGCTTCATCGTGCATGATGTCGTACAGACAATTATCCGCTTGCGTGAATGCCATTTTAGCCCGATAATTTTCGTAGCTTGGAGCAATATCAACTCCATACTTCCTTTCGGTAATCTCCATAACGTGTATATGGGTATCATTAATCTGCTGTACAAGGTTCTGAATCATAATGACATACGAGCAGAGATAAGGGTTATACTTGCATTTCAGATTGCGAAGCTTATCTTCAATCATCTTTCGTAACTTCTCAACCTTATCCTTAATCAAATCCCAAAGATAGGTAGAATACTCATTATAGTAGTCTTCATCCATGTTTCGCTCATACAACTTCATCGTATCACGAATAGAAGTTTGGCATTCAGTAAAGTGCTTTTTAAGATTGAACTTAAACACCTTCTTCTTATCAAAGACCTCCTTAGAAATTAGAAGGAAGTTGTCTGCCAAGATAAACTCCATATAGCAACTCTGACAGAGAGTAGAATAAGCGTAATCAAGGGCTTTCTGAACCTGCTCATTATCAATGCCACTCGGTAGATAGACAATGGCTTTCCAACCCATAACGTCCGTTTCTACATATCTTCCCGTATCAATCTTACAATCATTATGATTGCCTAATAAAATAGTTGCTTCCATACTTTACTTCTCCTTATTATTATTACCTTGCACAAGACATCCGAAAGTAACCCCAACAGATATGATAATCAATACAAATAGAACCAAATTCATACCTTATCCCTCCTTTTCTTTTAAGAACCGCACAAGGCAGTTATAATTCTGACTAAGGCTATTGAGAATCTTAATTTGCTCATTAAATGACAAATGCTCGAATAGCACAACTTTATCATCCTTATCCTTTATGGTCATACCACAAAGGTTGCCACCGATTTCAAGTATAACTTTTAGACTAATATCTTTTTTATCCATAACAAAGCTATTTTTTTAATTTACGATAATGATAATATTTTTTGTGTTCATAGCGCACGGCAGAGTACTTTTGAAGATTTTCCTCATACTCCTCACGAGGATAAGAGAATGCACCTTCAGAAAGAGCTATACGCTCAAAATCGGCATACTTCTTGTTATATCCAAGAAGCTCAACCAAATCCTTCGGATAACACCATGCAACCTGTAATTTTTGCGGCTCGTCTTTTTCTGGCGAAAACTTTATTGAACCTATATCTTGGTAACGTTTAGCATCAGGCATTCTCATATCCTCAATATAAGGTTGTAATTCACCACTTCTTACGTCTCTAAAAAAGACAAAGATAGCATTACTACCACAAGGCTCAGTAACAGGGTGGAGTATCTTATCAATACGTTCTTTCTGTTCTTTCTGACTTTGTTTATAGCCTTTCTCAATAGTTCGTTAAAATTTGAGATAATGGCTAAGCAGCTTTACGTTGCCAGCCAAAGAGTTCTTTGATAGTATGACTAATTAACTTTCGGTTCGGTATTCTCCGACACTTGTTGAAAATTAATTTAGCGATGTATGTGCTTGCCATAATCTCCTTGAAAGAAGCCATGGAATACGGCAATTCATTTTCCTTCATCATCACTTTCGCAACATTCTGTGATGCGAATGATGCATTATAGGAAAAGTCCAACTGGTTCTTGTGTCTTGCTTGGCAATGCGTAAGACCAGTATATTGCTTTGCATCGCGAAAACAAAACTCTATTTGGAATCTTGAGCGGTATGTGCGCAACACTTCCTCACCCGACATGGATGTCTTTGTTGAGAAGAAAAGCTTGTGTTTTCCGTTCGGCATAACCCAAATGACAAGGCGCACTTTCTGCTTCAATGCCTTTGAATAGGCTATGAGTGTGTAGGCTGTGCCTTCAAGTCCTTCAATATGCAACTCTGCCATACGTGTGAGGTCAAGTTTCTTGTAGTTGATTTTTCCGTCAAGTGTCTTGGGACGTCCAGGCTTATTGGAACGAGGTCCCGTATACACATAATATAGGCTCGCAGTATCCCTGAAGCGGCTGACAAGATGGAAACCGCACTCTTTGATTCCGTCCACAAACGGACGGATAGAGAAGAAAGCGTCAGCGACAACAATATCGGTGACCTTCAACAAATCCTTCTTATAACGCTTGATGACCGCTATGTAATGTTGCACGAGAGTCATGTTACGCATTTTCAATTCTCCAGTAGATGGAGTCTGATGGGCGCGCAGCATCATGCAACTGTTGGCATGGACATCGACAAGTGCAAGCCCCATGATTTCAAGCCCATGCTTCATGGAACTTGCACAACCGGACCAGAAAGTACCGATATGCGGAGTCTTCTTACCCGACTTGCTGATGTAGCTCGGATCGATGGCTATAGCCAATAGACCATCCATATTCAAGTAACGTCGGCATAGGGCAAGGTTGAACTTCACCCAGTCTATGCATTTAGCACGACCACGGTTGAAGTTCGTTCTGTAGGTCTGCTCACAATGGGTGCCGTAACGCTCCATTTGAGTGAAATTTATCTTTCTTTGTATCGTCATGTACAATAAAAGTATTTCCAAGAGTAGACTCTCGAAAGTTTTGCTTAACTTTGCAGATGAACTTTTGATAGCATCTCTGCATATTTCCGTATATTGGTTGAGTGGTTCTGATGTCATATAACTTTGAGCTTAGAGAACTATAAAGTTACTGATAATCAGCCACTTAACCAAATTTTATTAGTTGTATTACGTTAATTAACTCTCTCATTTTCAATCGATTACATAAGAATTAACAGAGTATTGCTTTCTTGTACCCTCGAATAAAAGCCTCCGAACATACTTCAAGCAAACCATCTGGGCAAACACGATGATTGCATTGCCTACAATGACGTTCATTGCCGTTAGCTATTTTAGCTTTATCTTCTAAGCTTAATCTCTTTCCCATTTTATTACAGATTAATTATTGATATTCCGTTATACAATAGCACCCAACCCGTTATGAGTAAGATTAATAAGAATATAGTAATCAAGATTTTTTCTTGTATGGTTACCACACCTTCTAATTTTCCATTCATTGCGCCAACAGCAACAACGCTGCTCAATGCGATGACGGATGCGCCTATGATGATTAAAATCGCTCCTATTCCCATTTTTTCACCTCCCATATTTCTGTGATTTCCATCTGCTCACGATATTCCTTTACAGCATTGGTAAAATAAGGAGAGATATTCAAATCCTTAACAAAAGAGGTGATGGTTTCCGTCTGATGATAGTTATCACCTTGTACCCATCCATCATCCTCTTTAACGAAGCAGAAAACAGCAAAACAAGATTTCTGTTCACCCGTTTCATTATCCAGTATCTGTTGCCTTCTCGCACAGAACTTCATTGTTCGTTCGTTATTGAATAGCTCGTAGCCATCACCCGTGCGTTGTGCAAAGGGCACTTCGCCCTTTGCTTCTATGATAAACTTCTTTTCTTTAACCTCTTCCATAATCATTATGTGTTAGATACAACTGAATAACGTTCATCTTTGCCGTAAACAACATCTATATTCAAAAGACTATTGAGCCTAAAGCCCATTGCCCAACCAGACCAAAGATACCTTAATTTCTCGGCAACTTTTATGGCTGTATCAGCATACTTCTTTGCATTACCCTTAAAAGGCTCTGAGCCATAATAAGAATAACCATTATCAAAGACCATTTTGAATACATGTCCCTTTGGTAATTCATACTTACAGAAGTCATCATAGGTAAGGATATTTCCATCAACCTCAAAGCAAACCTTTTTATAATCAAGAAAGGAAATAAACCCTTTATCATTGATAGTAAGATTACTTCGTTTAAGAGTATCTAACACATCTTTCTCCTCTCCTTTATTGAGAATGCGATAATTAGTAAAGATAATCTTACAGCTCGCTTTTTGTGGTACGTTATCAACGATTGCAATAAGCGAAATAAAGCTGCTAAAAGAGCCAGATTTCGCTATTCCTTGCTCCCTTAAAAAACGTTCACCATCGCACTTATTGAGGTACACGATAGCTAAAGGGAACTCTTTTCCGAATGCTACATTTAAATTCTTAAATTCTATAAACATAAGCTTAATCAATAAAATCGTTAAACGTAAGAACCTCAGATGCACCCTCACGGAAAGGTTTCTTATCGCAAGCGTAACCCATCCAAGAGCCGTAGTCATATACCTTATACATGTGATAACCAGCCTTCATCAATACCTTAAAGGCAGCTTTCATTTCACATCCATGTATTTTAACCATATCCTTATCATTGGCGTGTCCACTAAAACGTGGATTGCTCAAACTAATACGTCTTGTAGCAGGTCGGCTACCATTATTTGCACCTGAGAAAGGATGAAAAATATCCCAACAACTATTAGATAAGAAGGCATTACAGATTGCCTGTACGACTTCCTCTCTAACTTCGGTTGGTTGAACATAATCGTTTTGTGGTATATTTACCTTGATTTCCATAATTGTATCTCCTATTTTTTTATGGGCAGCTATTACGCTGCCCGATTAATAACTAAAGTCCTTCTTTCATTAATTCAATGCCATGCTTCACACCTTCAAGGTAACGAACTGCCTCGCTAGCATTTCCTATATTTTTAATAGGATTCTCACCTACGAGGATGAGCCACCCGTCTGAGTGTAACTCAGCTGTGACTATTACCTTACCATAAGCAGCATTAATCTGCTTCACAAGATTCTCAACACCTTTTGTACTAACTGCTACTGCCATAATTGTATCTCCTATATTTAAACGTTAATTATTTCTTCTTTATACATTCCTTCACAGCGTATTGGCTTTTAAGAAGGCATTGTGTTGCATTCAACCCTTTCAGAGGAATAAAATACTCTACGATAGCATTCCAACGTCCTCTGAACGTACCAGAACCCTTTGCGTTGGCAATAAAAGAATCAACATCTGATTCACTAACCAAAGCACCTGAGTACTTAGTGATAACCTCGCCTGTGTATTTATTAATAATTGTAATCATTGTCGTATCTCCTTCATTGAGTTATTGCTCTCTTGCCCAACGCTCGAAAGCTATAACATAATCTCTCTTTATGAATAAAGCATCACCCGAACCATTACCCCAATAATTAGAGATATGAGAAAGAAAATTACCTGTACCATTATTCGGGCAGAGTTTGCTATATATAGAACGGAACATTGCTGATATTTGGCGACCATTGAAATGCCCTGCTTCCTTTGCTAAATTAACAACATATCCATAACAATTAGACACAATAATAATACCTTTTTCGTTTACAAATTCACTATCACATGTACCCCAACAGCCATTAATAATAGTATCTTTCAGAAGTTGCTTCTGCTTATCTGAGAGCTTATCTAAAAGCTCATTTACGTTTATTGTCTCCATTGTCGTATCTCCTATTTTTCAATTTCTGTAAACTCAATTTTACCATTCTTTTTAACATGTGCGTGCCACTTATTGGTTCTTACCTTACCATCCCAAAATGAAAGAGTAGGAAGTACCATACATTCACCACACTCTACAAGTCTTTCGTAATAACTTATAACCTCATCCCAACTATCGAAAGTATGGGCAAGTGCTGTAAATCTGAATCGAGCAATTTTCTTTGTTTCCATTGTTGTATCTTTTAATTGTTAAACCTATTTATTAATTATTTACACCGCAAAATTAATAATTTCTTTTGAAACTAACAAATCTTTTCGGTGTTTTTATTAGTATTTTAATAGATATTAATACAAAACTAAGAAAATCGGATATTTTTACACAGAAAACTTATCTTTTAACCATTTTTCGATGGTTAAGATAAACTCATCCAATGAGCGGCAAATGCTGTACTGAAAGCCTAATCGCTCAACGTCAGACTGAAATTTGGCTTGCAAATCAGATTGATACCCGTCCTTAGTTTTAACTTCAATAAATAGGACATTTTCTCTTGCTATAATAATAAGGTCGGAGAAGCCAGCCAAAACGCCCTCGCCTTTCATAATCTTCGCTTCAAGCGCACTTCGTTGTCCTCCGTTAGGGATGGCGGCAATGATATAGCGAGGGTATTGCAAGCGAAACCACTTCACCATCTGAATCTGAATCTGCGATTCAATGTGCCGTGGTTTGCTTCTGCCTTTCTTCTGGCGCTCCTTCTTTAAAAACTCATCGTACTTCATTATTACACAACCTTGTCCAAAATCTTTTTAAGATAGAACTCTATCATATTTTCATAATACTTCCTATTTGAAAGATAGTCACCGCAGCTAATCTTCTTCTTGCATAAATTAACATCATTCTGCGCTAAGAGGTATCTATAATAAAAGAGTGACTTAAAATCCATAAATCTATTCAGTTTTAAAGTCTTATCCTCATAAGCCTCTTCGAGCTGCTTATTAGTTTCTTTCAGCTCTTCATTCTTCTTAATAAGACGGGAAATCTCTTTCTGTAAGTGATAGGTAAATATCCACATAGCGATAAACGGCAAGAATAATATCGCCACAGACCAACCATCTTTGACCGCACTACTGATACAGCATCCTAACAAAAAGAATGCACATAGCAGCTCAGTATGAGAACCGCACCAAGATAAAATCTTCTTCATATTGATATATTATTTATCAGTTTCTAATTTTGAGACTTGACCATTGAAGTATTTACGCACACCTTCGTAAATCTTCAATTGGCGAGAAAGTTCTTTATTCTTTTGGAGAAGCTCATCACGCTCAGCTACGACCTTCTCGTAATCATTGTGTTTGTTGTTTAATTTATTAAGCAACTCACCTTGCTCTTTGACCTTCTTCTGGTAACGAGTTAGCTTAGTTTGCATCTTCGAATAATTTTCTAACACTCTAAGCACCACTCTTTCGTAAGGTACATCATTATTATACTTAGTTTCTTCCATTTTTATTCTCCTTTTTTCTTTTGAACGTTTTCAAATATTGAACCTTTCGCTACCTGAGCGAGAACGATTTCTTCGGCATCACGCTGCTCCTTGGTCTTCATCCATTGCAAGCAAGGACGGCGTTCAGACATAGTAAGAGACGTTATCAGTCCTAACATTTCATCAAAACCAAGTTCACCGCTACTTTTATCACCTTGAAAGACCTCGAAGTAGCCATTATTATACTGCTTAATAGTTATATCCGTCATAGTTATAAATGTTTTTTAGCCTTTTCATATACACTGATGATATACTCATCAGTTACACCATCATTATTCAATCCATAGCGAAAGAATTGCTCCTTTGTCAACGAGCTTACACCATACTCTCTTGCAATCATTCCGATTCCTCGAAGAGAGCCAGTTTCTTTGAAGTTAGCAATAAGCTCACGGACATAACTTATAAACTTCTGTTCTTTGATACTTATCTGACTGGTAGAGTTATCCGAAGCAGTCAAATCAAAGTTTGGCTGAATATCTTCATTTTCAATCTTACCATCAGAACAAAAGTCCTCTATTCTTTCGTTTGCTCTATCCATAACAGCTTTGATGGATTGAAGCATTACGTTAGCCTTGGTTAAATCCATAAGGATTCTGCTATATCGCTCACCGCTTTCAGCATTTTTAGCTTTAAGCTGTTCGTATCTCTCCTTATAATCTATATCATGCCTCTCTGACATACTACTATAGCGATTGAGCATATTACGATACAGAATATCCTTCTGCTCTAACTTCTTTTTCAATTCTTCGTTCTCTTTTTTGAGAGCATCGCATTCGGCTTGCTTTTTGTCGAAGTTTTGCATAATTGTCTTTACTTGCAAATCCCTCGGTAATTCTTTATTAAATTTCATAGTTTATTCATTTTATATTTCGAGAAAATGTAATCAAGGCAAAGAAACCTCACCTCTTCTATATTTCTCCCAAAATTCTTTATCGTACTTAAACCCTTTCTTAAACTTATGTCCGAATTTATTCCCTTCCTTAAACCTAAACTTCTTAGAGCTTGATTTGGATATAATGGCAGCAATCTTCATGGAAGATAATCTATACTCATGCAACCATACGGCATCTTTTCTTAATCCAAGAGACATAGCCTTATTCTTAACTGTTCTGATATTACAACAGAAGATTTTAGCAATTTCTTTATTTGTACGAAAGGGAAATAATCTAATAAATCTCTGTTCCTCCTCCTTGCTCCAGTAGCGAAAGCGCCCTAAATAACGGATTTCACCATACTTAGCGATAAATCGTGGTGATGCAGGTTTAACTCCATTTCCTTTTAGTCGCCGCCGTACTGTTTCATAAGGTATGCCTACCTTTTTACTGATTTCGGGTATGGTAAGCCCCTGCGCGTACAGAGCTAACAATCCATTATCTATAGAATGAGGATATTTTAGTACACAACACCCTTTATTACTTACTCCCATGCCAATGTTTTTAATTGTTCGATATTCTGATAAGAGATTTTGCATTTCTTATTCTCGTAGAAACCATCTTTAGCAAGAGCATTCCATAGAGCATTAAGACAGATGCCAATCTTCTCTTTATCGTACTTTAAATAAATCTCTGGGCAAGTAAGGAAAGGTTCAGGCTTTTTGTCTTTTAACTGAACCACAACAACCCTTTTTGCTCTTGTTGGTCTATCATTCAATCCTATCATGTATTCACCTCACTTTCTATCTGCTTCTGCGATTCACGGATAAGTAAGTCAAGCACCTTGCTAATAATGTTAGGGTTCTTTACTACATAAGTTCCCACATTGGTTACGAGGTCTACTTTTACCACCATTCCGTTATTTCGCAGCAATTTATATTGAGTATTCAACTCTTTAATTTTATCCAACTCATCCATATAAAAATACTATTTACCATTATACGCAAGCATATACAGCCTACGATACTCTTTATGAGCATTGTACCAAGCTTTGGCTCTTTCGATGCAAGCTTCACGATGCTTTTGATAGTAGGTCTTGCCGTATTTACTTCTGCGCATTTTACGTTCAACTTCTGTCATAGTTTACTTAATAGAGCGGAAGGAGATACTATAGAATAGACCTCCATCCGCAATTATATATTTCACAGCTTAAAAATCACAAGAATGGCAAGCGGAGTACCCTTCGGGATAATAAGATTACGGGAGCGTGAGCCAAAGTTTGTCTGCTCCTGTATCATTGTCTCGTCATTGATAGAGAGTACGAGCCTTACCTCTTCCTCCTCCCCTACCTGTGTGGAAATCACATCAGAATGCTGTAAGCGATAATCTGATTCAGTAGGAAGACCATAAATTGCATTGGCTGTGATTGGAACAATCAAGCCACGATAACCCTCTCTGAGAGTAATACCCATATTTACAGGGATTCGACCTTTACGGGATTCAATATCAGTAGGAGCGTAGATAATGAACGAACCATTATTATTAATAGGGGAAGGAACTCCATCCTTTATTTCAAAAGGAAACTCATCCTCTTCCTCAAACTCCTCAACTTGCTCCTCACTTTGCTGCTGAGCCGCATTTTCGTGGCTCTGCTGAGCGTTCTCATTCTCCATAGGCATATTATTGCCATCTAAATTTAAAGGCTGTTCTGCGCCATTTTTCTTAGGTCTTGCCATAATCTTACTTTTTTATTTTATTATTTATTCTTCTCCAATAAAATCCTCCACTTGATAATATTATTCCATTTACACACTTTGAGATACCACTTTCTCTTATACCTGTAATTCTTTGAGCCTCTTTCATAGAAAAGAAAGTATTAACAACATTTCCTTCTTTATCGATTTGCTCTACATTAAAAGAACGCTTATCTTTTCGTCTTTTCATTCGCATTCTTTCTGTTCTACTTCCATATTGACAGTTATATTTAGAAGTGCACCATTCTAAGTTAGCAACCGTATTATCAAGTTTATTCTCATTTTTATGATTAATCTGCGGATAATTCTCTGGGTTAGGAATGAAAGCTAATGCAACAATACGATGTACTGCCAAAAGTTTACGTTTCCCTTTATGACTAAGAGGAACAACCTCGTAACCGTTATTATTTACATGAGTTTTCTTTATTAAATATCTTAACTTTCCTTTATTATTTACCTTAGAACGAACTAATCCTGTATCTGATATATCATAACTTTGCTCAAAGCCCTTGATGCTTTTCCAAATCATGCTCAAAGATATCTGTGATTGTCGTTTTATTAAGTCCCACAATATCATAGTCGATAAGTGTCTTCCCCATTACCTCATCAATGTTACTTATTGCTCGGTGCATAGACTTTGCTTGCACGAGGTAAGTCACGTTGCTACGTCTCTCCTTATTGGTTTTATCGTCATAGGAGATGAATTGTAACTTTGCTTTATACCAGCAATCATCATCATCCTTATCAGAAAAGAACACCTCTCTGTACGAAGCCTCTTGCATTGACTTAACCTTAAACTCACCGCTAATATAAGCAGCCATTTCCTCTGTGATTGCACTCTCACCTTCCGTAAAGGATAAGGCATCAATCGCATACTTTTCGGTCACAGATTTCTCTGAACCATCTTCTTGGGTCTTTTGGTAGCGGATTCCTACCTCAAACCAATTACTCGTTCTACTTCTCATATTTCTAATAATCTAAAACTAATCTAAAACCATTATTTAAGAGAGTCTGTGCTCAGAAAGGTAAGTCATTCAAATCCTGTGTTTGAGCAAAAGGTGCAGCACAAGAAGAAGCCGCATTCTGACTTTCAAAAATTACAGGCTTTAAACCACCAAGGATAGGCATCGCCTTTTTCTCCTCATCTGTCATTTTCTCACGAACCTCTTTAGGCAACGACTGTTTAATCATGTGAGTCTCGTCATACTTAGGGTTCTTTAATTCCCAAGCAGTAAGGTCGAGATAAGCAGCCTTTGGTTGATTATTATCATCTGTTGTAACGAAGATACTATTATCTTCGATAGGAATAACCACACACCGAAGCACCTCGGTTCGACCTTGGATTTGCATTACGCCAGCTCTTTTGAGCTTCAGCAAATTTAATTTTCCGTTAAAATCTGTCATATTATATATATTAAAAAAACATAGCCCCAAGAGAGGGAATCGAACCCTCGCCAACCTCCGCTTATTAAGAGCTGCTTATTACGGAGTATCTTCGCATATACTTTAAAAGCATGGAAAATAATACATACATCTATTCTAACTAAAAGAAGTCGGAACCACTATTCTACAGCTCACGCACCCCGTGCGATTGGTTTTTCTCGGGATATAAATGCCCTACCGCCGTAGGGCAAAAAGATGAAATTTTCAAAAATAACGTCATAAAACTTACCTCACGGCAAGATTTATCTGAATAAAATAATTCTTCTAAGAGAAAGAGCCGACACCTCACGGCGGCTTTATGGCTCTTATTATCGACTTTCTTATGACTTCAATATTCAATCTTATGTAGTTATATTTTAAATCAACTTATTCTGAATGAAGCTACTCATTGCCAAGTTCTGTGAAAGAATCATTGGCTGGTCGAGCTGAGTTGACTTATACATATCGGTAGCCGCATTATACAAATCCCAAGCGGTAACAATATTGCGCTCGTAGTAGGCAATCATCATTTTCTCGGTCAAGCGACCAATCTGTGCCTGATTGAGAGGAATGACCTGAGGGTTGCGAATGCCTTTGTATTTCGTTTCAGCAGCAACACGGAGTGAGGTCAGCATACCAATGATGGTAAACATTTCCTGTGCTTTAATCTCACGATTTTTCATACGCTCAATCATTTCATCATTGGCATCAATGATGCCTCTCAGATTAGCAAGCCAAGCGTTAGCACGTTGAAGAAGCTCATCGAGCTTAAAAGCTCCTCTTCCGCTATTGATATCTGAGTAGGTAGCAGCGTAATGTTCAGCACTAAGCATACATTGATTGTGACAGATAACTACGTTTCTACCGATACCTAACTGAATACCCTTCTGATGGAATGATACCGCCATATTGGTTGTAATCTCATCATTGCCCTCTCCTTTATCAAAGTCACGCAAGCGAATATTACAGAATACTCGGCGAAGGATATGAGCCTCTACAGCTCTATCACCCATCAAAGCTTCCTTTTGAGGCAAACGGGTAACACCTGGAGTATTGCGGTCTTTGTTATTCGCCGCAAAGAGGTCGTAAATCTCAGCCTTATAGCCGTGCTTCTCGCACAAGTCTTCCACCTGATGAATGAGGTCAAAATGATATATACCCTTCAAAGGCTTTCCGTACACATCATTCTCTTTCTCGGTGCGTTCAAGCTGGTCGATTGTCAGAATCTGTACCTTAGATGTTTCGAAATCCAAGAACTGATTCATGTTATCACTCTTCAACTCTGGCTGCTTTGCAACCGCTACTTCATTTACTCTTGGCTGTGCCATCAAATTCATTGCCATTGTGTTCATTGTTGTATCTCCTATTTTTAATACATTAAACAAAATAATTATTACTATATATACTATTAATCTTCAATATCATTGAGAACCTCCATGTGTTGCGTTTCTCCTACCAACTCAACATTCTGCGAAAGGTTCTTTGTGCTAAGGAATACCCATTTAGGTATGATGCAAAGATTGTAGTTATCACTAATTGCATCCTCCTTAATAATTAACTTTGACTTTGGTACGAATACCTTTGTCTTACCTTCTTTGCCTTCAAAGAGAAAAATCTGAGCATTCTTTGACTGCTCCATCATTTTATCCTTGCGACAACGGAACTTAACTAATGTTGTTACTATCTCCATATTACCTCCATTTTTAGTAAGCGAGCCAGATAACAGCATACGCTAAAATAATTCCACTAGCGGCAAGCATTGCTGCTTGTACCGCATCTTTTACATCTTCGGTTCTCCAATTACATGGATTCATCATGTCTTTTTCTTTTTTCATTTTTCGTATCTCCTATTTTTAATTTATTAATAATTTCCACATTAATTATATGTATCAAAAGCTATTTTATTAACTTTGATACCGCAAAATTAATAACTTTATCTCAGACTGCCAAATTTTCTAATAGCTATTTTTAGTTTATTAATACTAACTATTAGTTTTTTAATAGATTTTAAGCGAATATCTCAGATTTTCTTTATAATTTTGCGGCATAAAAAGGAAAGTGCTATTTTCCAAGCAAAGAAAAGAATCATATATGCCCAATCAACACAAGTGAAAGGGTTCGATATACAAACCAAGCAGAATGATAGATAGCACCTTTCATCTGTTTGGTTTTTACATTAATATATATATAATGATGAAAAGAATAAGAATAGGAATACAGGAAGCTAAGTTTGCTCTGAGCGATAGGAATCGCTTAGATGCCTTCTGCTTGCTCCTTAAAATAAAGCTCTTATTCCGCTCATCAGACCTTAATCTTGTATCATATAATCATTGTGCTAAATTATTGCATATTGACAATAATAAATTAAAGAGACTGCTTGAATATGGTTGCAAGATAGGGTATTTCCGTTTTGAAGAGAAAAATGGAAAGAAGAGATTCATTGCACGTAGCATACATTCAAATAATGGATATAGTTATAAGCTTCGCAAGAATGATTTGACGAAGATGACATTTCCTGCCCTCAAAAACCTTTTGAGAAGGATTGTCATGGAGAACCAAGTTAGAATGCAAGAGGACGTAATCAATACGCACAATAAGGGGACGAATGGGAGAAATGCAAAGACTATTCGCAAGGCTCTCAAACGTGAAAGTCGTATGTTGAGGAAGAAGTTTAGCGATAACAAAGGTTTATCTTATGACAGAATCAAGGATGTTATCTATGGTACGATGTACCAAGCGTTCAAAGTTACAAATCAGCTTATAAACAAGGGTATCATCAATAAGCGCACAAGAATCAAGGAAGTAAGGTGCGATGCAAAGGTATGTACTAACAATATGGCTATTACGGATTTTGAAGGTTCTATAATAGTTATAAACGCAAAAAGTAGAAGTGCATTTTCCATTGAATCGAATATCTATCGTATGCAGATGGACGATGCAATATCAATATCTCGTCATGGTATGAGAAGAAAGGAGGCGAAAATGTAGTTTATGTAAAATCAAAAATAATAAAATAAGGGATTTGGGCTTTAATTAAATTTATTCCCTTATAGGGGCGACAGCCCCAAGAAATAATTAACTAACGTGCGCCCGTATGCCCCCACCCGATTATATAATAACACAGGAGATACAAAATGGAGAAAAAGAAAAATTGGCTCGATACTTACCTCACACCAGCAAAAGAACTTGTTGGATATGAGTGCTACGTAAGTTGTGATTATGAAGATAAGTTCGCAACAGGAAAATTTTCAGTTATCATCATAAGGAACGGAGAAGTTGTAGCAAAAGAAAAGAATCACATCTATTGCGCTTCAAAGGCAGTCGTTATGGTAGAAGCAACGCTGTTTATGATGCAAAAATGCGAAGATGCCGATATTATCACAATACATTCGGAATATTTTAAGAATTACTTTACCTTTTTCCACGAGGCGAGAAAGGCTAACGCACAAACAAAGAAAAACTATCTGAGCTTATACAAGAGCTTTAGAAAGGAAGCGGAAGTAATCTTTGACCTCACTACTTGGTGCAAAAGAAACAAATACGATAATGAGGTTGAGAAAATGTTAAGCGATAACTAAACTATAGGAGATATGCAAGATGAAAAATGAAACGAAATTAAAGAAGCTAATGTCTTTCTTAGACGAGAACGGTATCAAATACACCACACCTCGAAAGAGAAAAGAGGGAAGTGCCCACCTCTTCATCGGTCAGTACATGATAGCTGTAAAGATAGAGGGTGAAGATGATGCTTTATTCTTCAATAAGCATAAGAGAGGGAAGCATCCTTTCTTTATCAGAACTTCGGAGACCCCGAAGTTTATTATCGAAAAGATGCAGAATCTGATTACAAGAATGATGTTAATACAACAGAAACATTTTATGGAACAAAAAAAATAATTATATGGAAAAACTTAATTTTAAGCTAGAGTTCGCCGATAATGGGGTTATTGTCACAGATGATAGCTCTGGCAGTGTAAATGTCTATCAAGAAAAAGAAGACGGCAGTTATCACGAATATACGAAGAGAGCTATTAGCGAATCAGTAGATAACATCATTGCTCATCTTTTGCTTGATGGCACGGAAAACTTGAAGCAGAAGTCGATTTATAAAATCAAAATTGAGATAAGATAATATGTTATACCAAAAGAAAGAAAAGAAGCCGAATACGGCAGTTAAATATGAGGTACGTGAGTTTATTCACGGCGGTATTGAGTATATTACAGATTGTCCTTTCGGCGAATGTGGGCGATATACGCACGCCATAAATAAGGTTGGGGCACTTGAATGCAATATCTGTTGCTATCAGAAGAAAAATAATACAGAAGCAAGGGTTGTAAGATGTATGCATCCGTAATTACAGGAATTAGCAGTTGATAAACTTTTTAAAAAGTAAGAATTATGATAGAATCAATGAAGATACGTGAAGGGTTGGTATTTACCTTACCAATAGAGCCTAGTATGGTAGTCCATGTAAATGATAGACTAGAAGTTTACGTTTATAACATCGGAGAAGAAAGATTTTCGCTAGCCAATATTTGCCCTCTCAGATTGAAAGTTATCAAGGTAGGTAGATGTATTGTAGAATGCAATATTATACCAGACGAATACAATCTTGTATATAGAAAGAATATTCCAATTCAGTTTGAAGAGATTGCAAAAAATGGTACTATTGTCACAGAGGAAAAGGAAGAAATGGTTAATCACCCTAACCATTACGCTTGGCTAAAGGAACTCTGCGGCATAGAGCCGATTGATATTTGCCGACACCTTGATTTTAACTGCGGCTCGGCAGTAAAGTATCTTTTACGCAAGGGAAAGAAGGAAATGAACCTTTCAGAGCGAGAACAGAGAGTGCAGGATTTGAGCAAAGCAATCTTCTATCTACAGGATGAGATAGATATGATAAAGAAGAGCAAATGAAATACTCGAAGGTGCAAGACGTTATCATTAAGGTAATGACTAAGACGCAGGCTTACTTTATGCTAACACCTGCACAACGAGAGCAAAAGAAGAAGAAGCGACATATCAAGCATCTTCAAAGATTGGAAAGAAAAAGAGCGGAGAAGATGGGTAAATAGTTTAGACAGAAGTTGCAAAGGTACTCAATATCTGATATATAAATAGTATCTTTGCATCGAAAAAATAAGTTTAACGTTTTAAAAATATAAAGATTATGAGTAAGGCAAGTGGTGGTACAAGAACCGTGAGCAGCGCAAATGCTGCCTCAAGCAGAACCTTTGCGCAAAGCGCAATCGGGGGGACAAATGAAAATATAGTCTTGAAGACAAACTCGCCAAATAGTGCTATAAGCAATTTGAGTGAATATGATAAACAAGATTTGCATCAACTCCTCAAAAATGCAACGTACGATGTGACAAAAATTATGAGTGCGATAAATCATGGAGAAAATATCTCTGGAAATATAAATTTCAGCGATGATAGAAGCATTTTTAATGCCATATTAAAGCCGAATGTAACAGATAAAGCGCACGAAGCATTCGTATCTATTATTAAGAGTGCTATGCCAAAAGATAAGTTTAATAAACTAGCTAATGGCGTTAAAAAATTCAAGCAAGAAGTAACATCTACTACAGGAAAATACTTCGCAAATGAAGAAAATTTTAAAAAGTATTATAAATAATGCTATCCAAGAAACTCATATATCAGATTCGCTGCGACCTCCTTTCACATACAACCGATGCGGAGAAGGCTGCGGCGAAAATCTGCACTCTATTAGGATATAAGGTGATACCACAGCAACCGATAGTCACGGGCAGAAAGCTATACTTCGCTGATATATATCTGCCCGAGATAAAAACTATAGTAGAACTCGATGGTGGCTACCATTTTACCAAAGACCAAAAGCGCAAGGATGGTAACCGCTCTTCGGGTATATGGCGGCTCGGGTATCATGTGGTAAGATTGAGTAATCACGATGCTAGGAATCCGAAGAAGGTTAAGGCAAAGATAGATATGATACAACGCAAGGCAAAGTAACCAATAATATTGGCTATCTTGCCTTTTATTTTTGTTTCTTAATAACTATACATAAACTAAAAGAAAGCCGCTTAGACCGCAAGAAAATCGCCAAAAATAGCATTTGTTTACACAGCTCCTATTATTTATTATTATTTTATTAATAGAAATAGTAATTTTGCAATCGGAAATTATTTATTTATTAACGTTTAAAACAGAATTACTATGACAATAAAAGAAAAAGTGCTTGCTTCTGCCAAAACATCATTTGCAAAGTATGGTTTGAAGAAGGATGAACTTTCAAAGCTGGTTGACCTGATTGTTGCAAGTCGTGGTCTAACAGATGAGTCAAAGGACGAGGATGTAACGAGTGCTATCACGGCAGTTGAACCTTATGTTGGTATGATGCAATCATCATTCAATCGTGCGGTCAGCGAGACAACGAAGAAATTCGATGGATGGATTGACCCTAACGACCCTAACCATAAGCCTACTCCACCAGTTCCTCCTACCCCTCCAGTACCTCCAACAGGGCTTACGCAAGAGCAGGTTCAGCAGATGATTGCCGAGGCTACCAAGAGTACCCAGAAAGTAGTTAGCGAAGCTGTAGCCGCCGCCATTGCTCCATACAAGGAAAAGGAAGAAAGAGCACGTCTTGATGACCTTTTCGGTAAGAGCGAAAAATTGAAGGACGTTCCGCAGCAGTTCCGTTCACGTTATCAGCTCGACAAGGAAGAGAATCTTGAAACTCTCGCACAGCAATGTGCCGATGATTGGACAGCATTGAAGCAGTCACTTGTAGCAAACGGCAGTTTTGTTGAAGCACCCAAGGCAACCTCTCCCGAAGACGAGCAGAATGATTTCATTACAAAAATGCAAGGCTTCTCGGAGCGTAATGCTCCAAAGGAGTAAGGCATTATCAATGAATTATGTTAAACTCTTTAAAAGAAGAAAATTATGTCAAACAGAGGCTATTTTTTGTATAGAACCAAGCCAGAGGATATCAAGGAAGCACTTTGGCTTGAAGAGCAGTGCCTTCGCCGACAGGGTGGTTATAACCTCGACCGTACCAACCTTCCAGCTACTTTAAAGTTTGTAGCGAAGGGTACAGTTCTCAGACTTGTAACTGGTGGTAAAGCGCAGGTTGTAAAGACTGCAAAGGTTACAGAGAAGGCTGTTAAGTCTGCTACAAGCTTAAAGATTGCTAGTGGTTCTTTATTCCAGGTTAATGATAAGATTGCTGGTGCGACCATTTCGGCAATTACTTCTTCCGATGGCGTAGATACATTAACTGTATCAGAACTCGCTAACGAAGTTGCCGCAAATGCGATTGTATCGGATTACGATAAGACCAAGGACGTACTTCTTGGCTTTTCATACGATACTCTCGATGTAAGAGACCAAGAGTCTTCTATCGCAGCTACTCCTACCTTACAGGTAATGGAGGTAGAGGAAGATTCACTCCCTTATCCTATCAATGATGAGATTAAGGAAGGTATCAGAGCAAATGGTATCGCTTTGTTCAAGATTCAGTAACCTTTAAAAGTGGAGATTATAGATTATGAATAGTATTTTGAAAAATCTGCAAGACCCAAAGTCTTTTCAGACCTACATTGACGAATACATGAAGACTTCCACCTACAAGGCTGAGTGGAAGAACGAGTTGAAGCCTGTTGAGTATTGTGCTGCAAAGGTATATCAGGCAAATATGGCTACCTATGCTGCTGCTATGGTTGGTTCTGTTGTCGCTAAGAACGCAGAGCGTCCATTGCATACTATGCCTGATTGGGGTCAGCTTACTGGCTCTATCGGTCGTATCGCCGATGAGTGGGAGCTTGATAACGACTACCTCGACCAGATGCACCTCTTGGAGGGTAAGTATAATGATATGTCGGGACGTGGCGGTTATACACAGTCACAGCTCAATGCTAAGTACGATGAACTTATCAAGTACTCATTCAAACCTTTCGAGTTGGCGGTTATCGCTCCTCATAAGCGTATTGATATGTTGTACTTCGAGGGATTGTTCAAGGGTACTCAGACTGTATCACGTACCAATAACTCTAAGGCTAACGTATCTTATACCTTTGATTTGGGTGTTAAGCAGCTTTCTGCTACCACAAATTGGGGTGAGGCGAACGCAACTCCTATTGAGGATATTAAGAAATTGAAGGACGAGGCTCGCAAGAAGGGTCGTAAGATTCTGCGTCTTCGTATGTCTGAGAACACATTCTTCGCAATGTGTAAAGCAAAGGAGATTAAGGACACCTTCCGCTTGAACCTCGGTCAGATTACCATCAATCCTACTGCACCGATGATTAGCGTTGACCAGATGAATATCTATCTGCGCTCTATCCTCTTACCAACAATTCAGATTGATGAGGATAAGTTTGTTGAGCTGCCTGACAAGACAGTCTTTAACCTTATCCCAGATAACCGAGTTGTTGCGATGTGTGCCGATAAGGTGGCTGTGCCTAAGTGCGCAGAGTGCTTGGAGGCTATCGACCCAGTTGATGGCGTTTCTTACTCTACATACGATAACAACCTTATCGGTTATTGGAGAGATAAGAAGGGTTATCACCTTACCAACGAAATGTGGATGCAACCAGTATTCGATGGTATCGAAGACTTCTTTATCTTGAAGGTTGGTGCTTAATGCACTGACCCTCAGTTATGTATATATTGATTTAATAAGTGAAACTTCATAAGATAACAAGATTAGCATGACAATTTCAGAAGCCATAGCAAGCGAGATTCAGCCTTTCTCTACCTCTGATGAGACTTTGGAGAAGATGTTTATTGATGCTACTGATAAGTTTAGCATCACGGCATCCGTGGCTGATGAATACTCTGTAGCGGTAAAGAAACCCGTAGCCTATGCGGCTATGCGTATCCTCTACAAGATGAATCCATTATCAAGTGAGAATGTTGGCGGTATCTCTCAGAGTTACAAGAACGACAAGAATCTCATTGATAAAATGATTAAATCTATTGCGAAGGATGCTGGATTGGATGCTGACCTTGTTATTGATAGTACTTCTGATGATTATTGGGTTCAGAGTGTGAAGGTATGGTAATCAAATAGATAGCGTATGAACTTTGAAGATATACTTAAAGTAAAAGGTGCTCCACAAGATGGCTTTGATGAGGACGGAAATCCTATCGAACAGCCCGAAGGAGAATGGCAATCCTTTGGAAAGTGCGTTATTTTGCCTAATTCTCAGGCGAAGATTATCACTCTAACAGACGGGCAGCAGTACGTGTATTCGCACGAAATCTATGCTCCTCTCTCAAAAGCAAAATACCCTCTCATACCGAAGGAAGGCGAAAAGGTTTGGATAACCAAGAAAGATGGCACGATTGATAAGGAAATGGAGGTTAAAGGCTTCGTAACCTTAAAGAAACGCTATCTTAGAATTTGGCTCTAATAGGCGGCAATATGGCAAAGGTTGAATTACAAATCAAAGGTCGTGAAGCCTTACAGAAAAGGTTGAACGAAAAGAGGCAGCAGATTATCAGTTACCTCAATATGCGTTTGATGCAACTTGCCGAAGAAGCGGTCACCTACTCTAAAGAAAACAAAGGTTATCAAGACCGAACTGCAAATTTGAAGAACTCAATTTCTTTCGCTCTCTACCTTGATGGGCAACTCATTACCTCGGCAGTTGGTAAGATTCCAAAGGCAGAAGAAGCGGAAGAAGGACAGGAGGGCGTAAGTGCTGCACTCAGTGAGTATGCACTGAAAGAAGGTGTAGTAGCACCCAAAGGGTACTCTCTCGTTATTGTTGCTGGTATGAACTATGGTAAATACGTAGAAGATAAAGGCTACAATGTCTTACACCTTACAAAGTATTTCCTTCGTGACGAAATGAAGAAGATTTTTGAAGAAGTAGCTGAAATGATTAAAAGCGATAGTTAGATATGATACTCGGTGATACAGCCGTTACGGCATTATTTAAGTATCTCAATGATAATGTTGAGAGAATAGGCATAAAGAAAGGTCGTATCTTTAAATATGAGATACCCGAGAAGTTGGCGGTTTGTGATTATATCGCAATCAATCATCTTCCCTTTGTGTATAGTGATGCTATTAATGAGGGTGTAGTGAATTTGAATATTCATTGCCCTAAGACCTTATCAAATCTACCTAACATAAAGAAGCTCTCTGATTACTCGGAGAAGATTCTTTCTCTGTTTGGTGACGGTACTTACCTCGGTGGCTGTTACTTCGATTTCTATTCTATCTCTCGCCCTACTCGTGATAGTGATAACACTTATTACATCAATATGAAATTTAATGTAACGTATAATAATTTAAAAGAATAAAACTATGGCAAAGAATGGTGTATATGGCTTGGAAAGCTTCAGTTTTGCCGATTGTGTCGAAAATGGCGGCTACCCAACAACATGGAGCGACAAAATTAAGGCTGTCGTTTCTGGTAGCTTGAGTTTTAACGACCAGGCAGCACAGACATCGGATGTAGAGGTTGAGGATTCAGAAGACCCTTACGCAGTGCTGACCACATCAGCAGCAACAAAGGGCTTTACCTTGCAGACATACGATTTCTCAGAAGAAAACTTTACGAAGCTTCTTGGTTACACAAAGGATTCTGGTACTGGTGGTAAGGATGCTTGGTTGAATGAGCTTCCGCAAGAAACCGAGATTTACAAGGCTGTACAGATTGTAACAAAAGATTTGGATGATATTCCTTCTCGTACCTTCCAGTGGTCTAAGATGAAACTTACAATCACTCGCAGTGGTTCTATCGGTAAGAGTGGACTTCCTAATCTTAACATTGAGTTCCGTCAGATGGCGGTATTCGATGCAAAGGGTGACAAGAAGAGCGGTCATCGCAATATCCTCACAAAGGATATTAGTGCTGCGGCTATTGCGAAGTAAGTAAAGCTTTTATCTTTTATATGATTTAAAATTAAACTTCAAAAGGCGGTGAGGTAAGGGAACTTTCCCAAGCCGCACCGCTTTTTATGTTATAAAACATATTTTGATATGAAAACATCAGATAAGGAAAAGGTAGCAAAAACGCTTTCCGAGGCATCTGTAAAGATTAAGGTTGGTATGTTTCGCTTTAAAGTGAAGCCACTTACCTTTATGCAGATTTATGAAATGGGTGTATTCGGTAACTCTATCAAAGAACCAACATGGAAAGAAGGCGATATGATGAATATCATCCCTCTTTTGTTTGAGCACTCTGAGACGGCTCGTTTAATGAGCGAGATTTTTATCGTGTGCGCCTTTCGAAAGAAGTGGGCACGCAAGGTATGGGGGCGATATATACGCAAGCACCTTGATATTATGGCATTCAATGAGCTTGTGAAGTTTATAAGTGGTTCTTTCAATGCAAATTTTTTCTTAACCTCTATAACTTTCCTAACTCAGACGAAGATAATGACGGAGCCGAAAACGACTCCCCGTGGGCAACAATCGGAGAAGTAATGAAGTACTTTCGTATGAGTTACGAGGAGGTCGTATTTAATCGCTCATACCTTAATATTATTCTGCTTAACCGCTCGATTCCGCCCTTTAATACAAATACCAAGGATGAACCGAGAAAAGGCAGCAGACAGCAAAAGAAGCCACAAAAAGAGTATCATAAGATAGATAAGTCAATTTCTGCTAATGATTTCTTTATGGGCATGATGTAATAATCACATAAATAAGCAAACAATATGGCAGCAGCAGATGAAATACTTGGAATCAGCGGACAGATGGATATTTCCGATATTCAAGCATCACTTGATAAGCTTTGTGATGGTTTGAATCGTGTCGGCGTTGATACAGAAGCCTTATCTCAGAGAATGAATAAGGCACTTAACGATGTGGCGCAATCCGATGAAGACCTTGCGACAAAGACCACCAAGGCTATGCAGGTTCTTAAATCTGCTATGGATGAAGCCACAAAGGGGATACAGGTAGTACCAGAAATGATTGATACTGCCAATAGACGAGTAGAAACCATTGAAGGTACTATCGGTAAACTTAACGAGCAGTTAGCTAAGACAGAAAAGGGCTCAGAGGCATTCGGTTCGCTTACAAAGCAGATTGATGCTCAAAAGCACTCTTTGGAATTGGCGAAAGGTGATGTAAAAGACCTTGTTGAATCTTATGATGGTGTTAGAAATTCTATCTCTCAGGTAAATGGTGCATATCAGGCACTAAGTGCTTTCTCGGTTGCAAGCACAAGTGCTAATAGTGTACAATCTGCAACGAATATTGCTGTAGGAGCAACGGCTACAACGGCGGCAACTGCTACCTCGGCAGAAGCGGCAGCACACGTAGCAAATGCCGAGGCGGCAACACAGAATGCCGAAGCTGAGAATCAGAACGTAGAAGCAACCAAACATCTTACAGAAGCCTTGCAACAGTATATTTCCGTTGCTTCGGGTCGTGCCGAGATTGAACGAATGCAATCTGAAAGCACAAAGGAACTTAAAGCTGATATTAAACTATATGAGCAAGCCATCAATGATATTCAGCAAAAGCTTGGCTCTACTGATTATGCTAAGAATATTGAAGAGGCAACAAAGAAAATAGAGATTCAGAAAGAGAAAATTAATAGCTATAAGGAAGCTATATCAAATCTCTCTTCTGAGGATAATCAATCTGGGCAAGGTGCTAATTACTATAATCAACTTATACAGGTAGCGCAGGATAATATAGATTCTTTACAATCTAAGATAAACGCAATGAGTGGAGAGCAGCAAAGACTTAATGCTGACCTCCGTGAGTACACGACCTTGCTTGAAGCTGCAAATCAGATACAAGGTGGAAAAGCTATCGTTCAACCTGATTCTTCATCTTCAACTGTAAGCATCAATATAGAAGATACTTCTCTATCTGAGCTTAATAATAAACTTGACGAGAGTAAGCAAAGATTGCAGGAGCTTGAAGCGGAAACCGATAAATTCAGCGGAAAGCCTCTTGGTGATAAGCAGAAAGCGGATTTGGGAAATTTGCAATCTGAGATTGAAAAGACGAAGAATAATATATCTGTATTACAAGAGGCTATTCGTGAGAAGAACGAAGAGACTTTTATTGGCAGATTACGTAATCAGATTTCCGATTCCTTGCAAAATATCTCTGATTTTGGGCAGAGTATAAAGGATAAAATCACACAGCCTATTGATGAGCTAAAATCCAAGATAAGCGGCTCTTCCATTGGTCAGCGTTTTAGCGAGGAGTTTACACAAGCAAAGTCTGGTCTCAATGATTTTAAAGACGGAATCATTAATGTAATGACTGCCAATGGTAAGTTGCAAGGTGAGATTGGTAAGGTCGGTGAAGCTTTCAAGGCTCTTGGTATTCCCGTAACGGGGTCTCTTACTGCCATCAAGTCTGTAACAAAGGCTCTATGGGGAATGTGTGCAACACCTGTGGGTGCGGTAATTGCTGCAATCGCTCTTGCTTTCAAGGCGGTGCATACATGGATGACTAAATCCGCAGAGGGTCAGAAGGTCTATACAAAGCTGATGGCTTACTTTGGTTCTCTTGCTAAGTCTATCACAGATATTGTGATTATCTTCGGAGAATACTTGTATAAGTGCTTCACAAAGCCAAACGCTCCCCTTCGTGACTTCGGTAATAACTTCGTAAAGACGTTCAAAACTGCCGTGAAAGCAGCGGTAAATCTTATTGGAGGTCTCGGAACTACCATTAAAGGTGTATTAAATATGGACTGGGACACCTTTACTGCTGGTCTTAAAAAGACTTGGGATGGAATTAAGGGTGCTGGTGAAACTGTTATTGATGTATTCAAAACACAAGTATCAGGTGTTATTGGCGCAACAAAGACTATCTATGATGCTTTTACCAATGAAGATTTATCAAAGAAGTTAGGAGCGGCATTCAATGGAATACTTACAAAGGCAGAGCAAGCGGCTTCCCTTGCAGGTAAGATTCAAGAAACGCAAATCGCTATCAATAAGAATAAGGAAACTCAGCTCAAACTTGATGGAAAAATTGCCGAGGTAAGAAATAAAATATATACCTTACAAGGAAAGGAGAAAATCGCTGCAATTGAGGAGGCAAAGGCTCTTGTTAAGCAGAAATACGATTTTCAGATAAAGCAGCAGCAACAGCTCGTTGAGTTACATAAAAAGCAAGCTAAATTGCATACTCAATCTTTGAAGGATATTGCCGCAGAGCGTGAACTTAGAATGCAAGTTCTTAGAACGCAAGTTCAGCAGAATAGCGAACAGAGAATGCTCATCAGACAAGAGGCAGCAGCAAAACGTTCTCTAGCGAATAAAGCAAAATCGGATGCTAAGAAAGATGCTACTCAACAGAAGCAGATTAATTCAGCAGAAGGGAAGCTTGATGATGTTATCTATAAGAATGCTTATGAAAGAGCAAAAGCTTGGCAATCTTTGGAACAGGAGGTAACCGATGCAAAGATTAAGGCGATGAAAGAAGGCGAAGAGAAGGTTATTGCCGAGCGCAAAAGAGAGCTATCCAAAGAAATTGAGCAGATTGAAGAGCGAAAGAATGCAGCTATCAAGGCAGAGCGTGACCGACAGAAAGCTGAATTTGACGCACAGCAGTCTGTTATTAAGGCAAAGGGTGGCAAGGCTGAGACTTGGGATGATAAGAACCATCTTGATTCAAAGAATATTCAGAAGATTACCGAGCAGTACACCATCATTGAACAGAAGACTGTAGAATTATATAATAATGAGATTTATGCTGATGAATTAAAATCATATCGTGAATACCTGAAGGAGTATGGCAATCTCGAACAGCAGAAGCTCGCCATCGTTGAGGAATATAACGAGAAAATCAAAGAAGCAAGGGCAAAGGGTAATATTTTCGAGGAAGCAAAGTTGAAAACTGACCTTGAAGAGCAGCTAAAGAAGCTCAACTTTAATGATTTCAAGGATTCTATCAACTGGGATTCTGTTTTCTCTGATATGGGAAGATTGAGCAAATCTTATCTCGAAGACCTAAGAAAAAAGCTCAAAGACCTTCTCGGTTCGGGTACTCTTGATATTGATGATATGAAGGTTGTATCTGAACAGATTGGTAAGATTGATGATGCTATTTCTGAGCAGACCGATAAATGGGGTTGGTCTAACGAGAAGGTGCGTGAATATAATCGGCTCTTACAAGAGGCTGCTGATGCACAAGAGCGATTAAGAAAAGCTACAGTAGAGCAATATAATGCACAAGAACAGCAGTCTTCTACGAAAATTGCTATACAAAAAGTCTTTGCGGAGACGGGGGTATCTGTAAGCACCAATAAGATAACCTCTCAGAATAAGAGCGCACTCTTTAATGAGAATAAGATGAATCTCAGCAACGAACAGCTCGAAAAATTAAAGAAACTCTTTGATGAGCTCGCTGTTTCTGAGGTAAAAGTCGGAAAGGCAACAAAGGACGTAAAGAAGGCACAAGAAGATGCAAATGTATCACAAGATAAGGCAAGAAAGTCAATTAAGCAGATTGCTAATGAATGGGCAGAAAGCATCGGTAACGTTGCTAAGAAGCTACAAGAAGCAAGTGAATTGATTGATGTTCTCGGCTTCGGTGATTCAGACCTTGGAAAGAAGCTTAAAAGTGGTGCAGATGCCTTCAATAAGGGTTCGCAAGCGGCATCAGACTTTGCTACGGGCAACTATATCGGGGCAGCTATTAACGGCATAGGGGCTATCAAATCGCTTGGTAGTGCTTTTGGTATCGGCAATGGAAGTAATGCGAAGGAGGTTGCCGAGACTACGAATCGCCTTACAGAATCAAACGAGCGATTGCAATACTCTATTGAGCAGTTGAAGAGTTCGATTGATAAGACTTCGGGAATGAGTGCCGTCAGCAATTATCAAAAAGCCTATGATGCACAGAAGCAAATCAATAAGCAGAGTATGGAAATTCTTCAAGCACAGATGGGTTACCATGGCTCGCATCATTCTAATGCTTATTATTGGAATCTGTCGGCACAGGATTATGCTGCTATCAATCGCACGTTGGCACAGCAATCAGCAGTAAGAGGCGGTTATGTTAATTCTACGATAAGCAAGGTAAATTCCTTGGAGGATATTTATAAGCTCACTCCAGAGCAGATGAAGGATATTCGCACATACAACCAAGATGTATGGAAGAATATGACCGACCAAGGTAAATATGATAAAACTGAATATTGGGAGAATTATACCGACCTTGCCGAGAAGCTTGAAGAGCTGACTGATAAAATCAATCAGAATCTTACGCAGACAACCTTCGATTCGTTAAAGGACAACTTTATTAGCAATCTTATGGATATGAGTAAATCGGCGCAAGATTTCGCAAATGATTTCACAACGATGCTCAATAAGTCAATGCTTAACTTTGCCGTTGATGATATTGCAAACAAGAGACTTAAAGTCCTTTATGAAAAGTGGGCTGATAAGATGAAGCAGGGACAGCTTTCGGATGATGATTTGAATGCTCTTAAAAAAGAGTACGATAACATCGTTAATGAAGGTTTAAAGATAAGAGATAATATTGCTGCAATAACAGGGTATAAGGAGGCGCAATCTCAGCAGACGGCAACGGGCAAGGCTATCGAAGCTATCACCGCAGACCAAGCAAGCAGCCTTATCGGTATCGGTTATGCGGTGCAAATTGCCCAAGAGCAAGGTAATGAGGTTCGTAAGGCTATCGCAGTTGATGTTTCTTTCTTGCGCATCTATGCTGAGCAGACATATAATAATATCTCTGAAATGCGAGATATTCAGTATCAAGGATTACAGCAGTTGGAAGCAATCAATAAGAATACTGCCCCTATTATATTGATACGTGAAGACATCGCAAGTATGTATAAATTAATGAAGGATAAGTATTAAGTTATGAAGAATGATGCTTTTATAAAATTGGTCGATGAAGCGGATACTGCTTACATTGACCTTGATACTTTCGGTATTACATTGGTAAGGGGTTGGCGAGAAGCTCTGCTGACCCCAGCCCCAGTAAAAAGCTATGTAACTAACGATAGTCGATTGGAACATGGACAATCGGTTATCGCTACATCGAAGTATGCAAAGAAAGATAAGCGTGAAGTAAGTATCTCTTTCTTTCTTGAAGGTAGTTCAGAAGAAGATTACTTACAGAAGTATGAGGCTTTCCTTGATAAGATAGCTTATTCGGGTGAATTTTGCTTGAAAGTTCCTCGCCTAAAGAGGGTTTTTAAACTTGTTTACACGCAATGCTCGCAGTTTGGTGATTACGGTCTAAAAAGAGGTAAATTTGTACTCAAATTAACGGAGTATAACCCGAATGATAGAATTAAGTTATGATTAAGATATATGATATTAACGATAAATTGCTGATGCAAGCAGAAGTAACATCAGCGGCTAAGAGAGAACAGGAAATGTCTAAGTCAGATTACATTTCTCTGTCTTTCTCTGCTGCTGAGAAGGTTATTCTGCCCATTGGTGCGTATATCAATTATACATATAAGATTGATAAAGTAAGAGAGGTTACTAGGAAGTTTCTTCTCTTGGAATCGTATGAGCCTACTCAATCAGATGAATGCTCTTGGAAGTACACTCCTCAATTCCAGCATCCGAAGATGATTCTATCGAAGACCCCATTCTTTATCTATACTCGTAATTCACAGAATGTAGAGGTAAAGCAAAATGTATGGTCTTTCGTAGGTACTACATCTGCACTTAGCGAAAAAATAAAAGATTTCCTTAACAAGGATTTAATGTTTGGCGAATGCGGATGGAAAGTTATCTTTTCAAATGTAACGGCAAATACTGTCAATGTATCATTCAGCGATAACGATTTTATTTCTGCACTTACAGCAATTACAAATGCTATTGGAGATAACTGCGAATGGCATATTGACTATGATGATGAAATTATCTACATCGGTAAGGTCTTAATCGGTGCAACTCCTGTCGTTTTAGAGGTTGGAAAGAATGTAGGTGTACCAAGTATCAATAATAGCAAAGAAGGCTACTATAACGCTTTCTCTATCTTCGGCGGTACTAGAAATATTACACAAGTAAATAGCAAAGGTGAGAATGTTTCATCTGGCGATATTCGTCTGCAATTAGATGAGGGCAATGGTACAATATTAATAGACGGAAAGGAACGCTCCTACTCTATTGATAAGTATTCTACCCTTGACCTTAGAGCGGATAAAACGAAAGAACCTCTCTTTACGAAGGTGCTTGATTTTTCTCAGATTTATCCTTCGCTCAATACCTATGTATATAATGTACGTGGGCGAGTTAAGTATGTGCTTGATGATAATAATAAGAAAATACCTATTTCTTATAATGCTGATGGCTCGGTTAAGGAATATAAGACCTTTACAGTATGGTATATGAAATTGGCTTATCCTGCTACAGAAAAAGTAGAAGGAAAGACAATTATCAATACAACAGTTGATGATGGCGTTACTCATTATTGGTATGACTTTGAGGTTACAGATGATTTGCTTATCAATGGTAAGAATATCGGATGCTCATTTGAACCAAACTTTAATACGGGTGCGCTTTCTACTCCACTTGCTGGTCGTGGCTCTAACGGCGAATATGTAGGCTTTGAACTTATCTATCATAAAGAGGCATCATCCTCGCATACGTCAGATGATGTTAGTGATAGTAATTTCTCTGTATTGGCTGGTGATTACGAAATTATCTATCAAGAGGATAATGAGGTCATTATACCTACAAATGAAGCAGAAATGCTCATTCCTCGTGGAGAAAGCAAACCTTCTTTGAAGTGTAATATCACGGTACTCTATAATATTGCAATGGCTGATACTATCTATTACGAGGATGCTCAAAATAGATTGTTAGAGAAAGCAAAGGAGGAGATTGTGCGATTACTCTCTGATTTGAATAACTATGAGGTTAAATCATATTCTGATGTATTCTTGGAAGATAACCCTCAACTACAAATCGGTCAGAGTATAACGTATAAGGACGGACACGGATATGAGCTTGCGACAAGAGTGTTGAAGCTATCGACTAATATTGATTACGACTTTATTCAGTCGATTACAATAGGCAATCAAGTAATTAAGGGCACTATCACGCAGCTCAAAGAAGACGTACAGACAATTATTGCGAGCGGAGGAAGTAGCGGTAACGGAGGTGGATATTCCGTTTCCCAGCTAAGAAAACTCATTGCGAAGTACGGAAGTGATAATTTTATATCTAAGCAGTTCGATGACATTGCAAAAGGCACTATCACTTGGGAAAAGCTCCAGAAGTTCTTGAAGGGAATGAAGGTCGGGGCGAACGGGGATTGGACTCTTGACGAACTAGATAACACCCATCTAACCACAGATTATCTACAAGTCAGAATGAAAGCAATCTTCGAGACCTTGGAAATATTGCATACAGACACATTGGGTGGTGAATTGTTCATCACCCCAGTAGGCAGTAACCGAATATTGAAGGTTGAGGAGGTGAATATTACCTATGATGGTGTTAGTCAGAAGGCTTACAGATGCTACTTCCTTGGTGAGCAAGATGGCTCAAAGGTGGAGAATAAATGGAAGGTTGGAGACCAAGCAAGGAGCAAGAGCTTCAATCTTACGGCAGGAAAGTATCATAACGTAGGCAACCATTACTATTGGAGGCTAGTCATCGGTGTGTCTTCCGAGGCAGTGGAGATAGATGGCAAGAAATATCATTATGTGGATTTATCGGACATCGACAAGGACGCAGCCAGCGATGAGCCTATGGTTGATGACATTCTGAATCAGTGCGGTAATAGAACGAACATCACAAGGCAAAGTTGCTTGGTATTCTCTGCCGTTGACACCTATTCCCCTTGCATAACACTCTATCACGGAGTTGACGGCTACACCTTTAATAACAAGGAGTATGTGAACTATGGCGTGAACCATTCCACGAACAAGGCTTTCTTCCACGTCTACGGAGATATGTACTTCGGAGACCGACCTACTAGTGCCAATAACTACGAGGGTGAATCCTATGTCAAGTTTGATAGCGAGACGAAGAAAGTTACCATCAAGGGAGAATTGGATATAAAGTCCACCTATGATGGCAAAACCTTGGATAAGTATATCGCAGACAAGAGACGCATTTTCGGTTCACAGCCAGTTCCCCCATACGACGTGAACGATATGTGGGTCAATGCCACCTATCCTAGCGATGGAAGTACCTACAAGAATGAAATCTTGAAGTGTTCCACCGCCAAGGCAGAAGGAGAAAAGTTCGATATTGCCGATTGGAAATTGGCTAGCAAGTATACCGATGACACGAAGGCAGAGGAAGCCAAGAAAGCTGCTGAGAAGGCGCAAGAAGAGATTAAGACGACACAGAGCAACTTGAATACCCTCGGAACGACCGTATCTAACAACAAGAAGGCTTTCGATGATTTTACCTCTGATGGCTACTTGGATAGCTCGGAGATTGCGGCTATCGCACAGGATAGCAAGCGACTGGAGGATGATTATAATGCAGCCGTTGAGTCGTATAATAATGTTGTTGGCTCTAAGTTCTTGTTGGATAAGGATGGTAATGAAACGACCTATAAAACGGATTTGGTTTCAGCTAAGGCTACACTCGATAGCGCAAAAAATGAACTCATTACCTATCTTTCTGACATCGTAAGCAGATACAACGCTTCTGATTCAAATGGAAAGGCTACCATCAAGGCGGCTGCGGCTCAGAAGTATACCAACTTCACGAATGCTTATAAGGCTTTCTACGACAAGCTGGGTGTGGCGAACAACTATATCACGTCTAATCTGTTTGATGGTCTCAATACTAAGCTCATCACTAATATGGCTGGTCTTGAATACATCAAGGCTGCTCTTGTTGATGGAGACACAGTAGTCAAGGGTGGTCTTATCCTCTCCACATTGATAGCCTTACGTAACGATAAGGGAAATGTTACCGCAGGTATCAATGGAGCGGACACGAAGGAGAATGGCATCGCCCTTTGGCTAGGTGGAAAGGCTATCGACAAGCAAGCCTCCACGACAACAGAGGAAGAGAAGAAAATTGCTGCCAAGTCCCTCTTGCGCTTTGACGGAACAGGCTATTTCGCAAATGGAAACCTTTGGTGGGACGCAGACGGTATTTTGCACGCAGACCCGACATCTTTCATTATCAACAAGAATAATGTTGGTGTTCAGCTTGCTCTCTTCGCTCCTATATGGAAAAGCGGAACTACAGATACGACAAAGTTGGCAAACGTCTTGTCTATCGACCCACAGAAGCCGTTCACTCATCTTGACGTATCGGGTAACGTGACAACCGAAGGTAGCTTAAAAATTGGTGGAATCTATCTATCGTATGATAGTGCCAACAATGCCCTTCGACTATCCAAGGATGCGGCAGGAAAGGAGGCTGCTAACTTCTATGCTCTTGGTGGTATTACCGCATACGGAAAAGGTGCAGGTACTACTGGCGGTGGCGGATTGAATGCAAGCGTAATCAGCTATGCGAGAATCATAAAGGGAGACTATACGGATGCGGACTTGACTAGCATTCCGAATGCCTATGCTATAAAGGCTCTCAGCAGCCGAATTGACAACATAGCCACAGAACTTGGCGGTCTTAATCTCTCTTGGAATAACATCACGGGTAAGCCATCAACATTCACACCTAGTGCGCATACCCATAAGTGGACAGAAATCACTGACCGCATCACGAAGGTAAGCCAGCTTACCAATGATAAAGGGTATCTGACTGCTCATCAGTCTCTCGCAAGCTATTATACCAAAGCGGAGATTGATGCAAAGGGCTATACTACCAATAAGGGTACTGTTACATCTGTAGCTCTTACCCTTCCTACTGGTTTGACGTGCGCAACAAAGGTCATCACAACAAGCGGTACGTTTGCTATTAGTCTTGCTTCGGGTTATTCTATACCGACAACGGCAAAGCAGACGGCTTGGGATGGTGCGGTATCAGCAAAGCATACTCATAGCAATAAGTCTGTACTGGACGGCATTACATCAACGAAGGTAACTTGTTGGGATAGTGCCTATGACTGGTACGCCCTTATAACTACTGACGAGGAGACTGCGGACGGCGTTATCAATAAGTGGAACGAGGTGGTGAGCTTCCTCGCCAATATTGCGCAGACAGACACTTTAAGTGGTATCGTTGATGGAATCAATAAGTCTATATCTGACGAGGTAACAAGAGCGAAAAAGGCAGAAGGGGTGAACGCTTCGGGCATATCCACCAACAAGACGAGTATCACCACCTTGCAGGGCTACTTTACAAGCGGTTCAGCGAAAAAGGCTCTCCAGCTCACAAATACTCGCAAGCTTTGGGGGAACTCGTTTAACGGTACTGCCGATATTAACGGAAGTATCATCGTGCCTGACGGAAAGTACATCTCCATCGGCAACATAAAGATGGAGTATGATGCAACCAATAAGGCGTTGAAGATTACGAACACTACGACTAACGAGGTGGCAAACCTCTATACTAGTGGTGGTGTTTCTGCCTATGGTGTTGGGACATCCTCATCCAGTGGTGGCGGCTTGAACGGCAGTGTGAAGAGTTATTCAAATGCCTTGAAGCTTACATCAGAATCGCTGAGTGAGATTGCCTCTGCCTACTCCATCAAGGCTCTTGATTCTCGTATCTCCAGCCTAGAAGGAGGCTCGGCTATGAACGTTAGTGTTAGCGGTAGTGGAAACGCAGTGACAGCCATCAGTAAGAGTGGAACGACTATCATCGTGACAAAGGGAACAACGTTCTTGACTTCACATCAGAGCCTTGCGAGCTACCTTACTAAGACTGACGCTGCCAGCTTGTATCAACCGAAGGGAAACTACCTTACCGCACACCAATCGCTCGATGGTTACGTGAATGCGATAGCAGTTAGCGGAAGTGGAAATGCCGTTACTGCCGTTACAAAGAGCGGCAAGACCATCACCTTCACAAAAGGCTCTACATTCTCGCTCAATGGGCATACACATACTTTTGCAAGTTTGACCTCTAAGCCAACAAGTCTCAGCGGATATGGTATCACAGACGGTGTGAATGCCGTTAGCGTAACAGGTTCTGGGAATGCGATAACAACCGCATCTATCAGTGGGCATACCTTGACCTTGACGAAGGGTAGTTCTTTCAGCTTGTCTAACCATACTCATTATGTGGGAACGACACAGGTGCAGGGCAGCAGTGCCGAGCAAGCCTTGACAGGAATCACCAAGATAGACAACATCTTGAAGTTGTCAAAGGCTAGTGTCACCGTCAACACAAGTTACAAGGCAGAGCAGAATCGCTTGGTGATTTATGGAACTACCTATGGCAACGATGCAAACTACATCAAGTCGGCTGGAAAGCTGTCCTATGGCGATGGCGGTCCGCAATTGGTTTTCTCAACTAGCGATAACCCTGATGCAAGTGGCGTTCAATCGGCTGCATTGGTTTATACTGACCATGACACTATAGGAGCAGGTGTAAGCCTTTCTTTCGTTACGAACCAAGGCGATGCTTACTTCATCGCTCCACACATCAAGGCACTCACGGCGTTCCAAGGAAACCTTGCGTGGAGCTATATCACCAACAAGCCAACCACTTTGTCGGGATTTGGCATTACGGATGCTTATACGAAGTCACAGGTGGATGCCATCGCCGCAAAGTACTTGCCTTTGACAGGTGGAACGCTCACAGGTCAGCTTAAGATTGTGGCAAGCGCATTGAATGGTGCTTACAATGGATTGCGCATTGGCGATGATTGCTACATAGGTGATTGTAACATTGGCAACACTATCGGCTTGATGGGCGTTGGCAACAACAACGCAGGAATGGTGAAGTTCGGCAAGGGAGGTATGCAATTCGGTTACAACGGCTCGAATCACATAGCTTCGACTACCGCACAATGGACAAACCTCAATGCGGATTTGCTCGATGGTTGGCACAAAAACAACATCGTATGGTCGGGAGCGGTAAACAGCAACACCGCAAGCCTTTCCCACTATTGGGCGAAGTTGTTTGACATTACCGTCACAGGCAACCAATATGATGATAGAAATTTCACGTTCCTCTTCTCCAACGGATTTAACGATACCTTTTCGGTTGTCGTGTTGAGAATCCGTCAGAATGGAGCGAAGGACTCTGGGGCATACAACTTTATCATATCCTTGCGTGAGTTGGTTGGAAACATGTCTTCAAGGTTGCGTGTGTACTACAACAATGCAACTGGCAATGTTCAACTTTGGGGAAATTGCCAACGTCAATATGGAAGTCTGTCTTACACAATCATCAAGAAGACAGGACGCACGTCTGCCGATTTCACAAGCCAAGGAACTTTGGTGACAAATATATCGTTCTCTGCGGCTCAAAGCTTGCCAGCAACCACAGGGGATAGCCCTTACACCTTGCTTGATGGTGCTACGAGAATTGGCATCGTGAATCAAGCAGACCAACTTGTAACGGCAAGAACCATCTGGGGACAGTCGTTCAACGGAACGGCTAACGTGAGCGGTGCTTTGAGCGGTGCGACCACCATCAGCGCAAGCAACACCATCAGTACCACCTTGCAGAATGGTGCGCTTAAGATTGGCAACAAGTTAACTCCTATTAGTGCCATTGATGCGCAAGTTATTTTCAACACAGGTGCGGCTATTCGTTTTGGTGAAACTGCTTGGGATTGGAATCAATGGGCTGGACTTAAATATACTCATTCTAATAAAACTATTTATCTTGGTATAGCTGATAATTCTGTGTTTAATGCTAATAGTGCACAAAGTAATGGTACACTTAAATTTCCAGGTATTACAACTATAACTCCTGATGGTGGAGCTAGAATTGGAGGTAGTGGTGGTGATTTATATTTAGGTAATGCTAATAATTCTGGTTTTGTGAAAGTTCAAGACATGTGTAGTCAAGTAAATAGTAGTTATTGGAACATAACACAATTCGGTAGTGCTACGTTTAAAAGTCTTACTGTTAATGATGTTATTAGTTGTGATAGTATTAGTGTTAGTAAAAATGCTGTTATTGCTGGTAATTTATCAGTTAACGGTTTAATAAATAATAAAGGTATATTACCTACAGATTATGACGTTAATAAGAAAGGAGCGGGTTGTTATGTTTCAGCTGATGCTTTATGTTCTGGAATTACTGCTATTACTGATAGTATACCAGTCGATAATCTTTCTATAGTTTATACTAATGATAACGGTAGAAATTGGACTAATTATAATATTTCAAATGATACTAAATTTAAGGCGTATGCGAATGTTGCAGGTGTTGATAGTTTATACTTAGGTAGAAATGTTATTACTGGTAATACTGATGCTGAAAAGTTAGCTCAAATAAAAAAGAACGAATTAATGTTTTCGTTTGACATTCCTAATTCTTGTTATTCTCAAGTATATTTTGCTTGTGTTGATATAGGACAAGGTGTTGGTGTTACTTGTACTGTAGAATATTTAAATAGTAAAGGTGTTATAGTCAATACTTATATTAAATATATGACCGGATGGAATCAGTTTAATTATATAAATTTATCTAATGGTAATACGGCTGTTGGTGTAGGAAATGATGATAGAAGATATATTCGTTTTAGATTTAAACATGACCAAAATACTACTGCATTACGAAATGCTTCAATAAATAAAATACGAATATTTGCTTTTACTAAGTATTCATTTCCTACTGATAGATTTATGGGGCATACAGGTCATATATATAACTTTGATTATAATATGAATACTTACTTCCCTAATAGCATTCTTGCTAAAGGTGGAGTTACAGCTTATCAATCTTCTGACATCCGCTTGAAGCAGGATTTGCGGAAGTTGGACTACTTGGGTATCATCAAGGCAATGGGTGGCACGTTCAGCTTTGCTTGGAAGAAGGACAACACAAGGTCTATCGGTTGGATTGCCCAACACGTCTTGTGCAACCCTCACTTAAAGGACATCGTGGAGACTGACGAGAAGGGCTACTACAAGATTAACTACTGGTCTCCGAAGCTGATTGCAACGGCATTCGGTGCTATCGAGCAGGTGGGCGATGAGGTCAGCAGGTTGAAGGCTCGGGTGGTCTTCCTTGAATCAGAGGTTCTGCGATTGAGTGGAGATAAGGAAGACTGCAACAAGAAGAGATTAGATAACAAGAATATTAATTCATTAAATTAGATTAGAAAATGGAGAATTTAAAAATTAACAAGAAGAGTGAACAGACAACCGCCACTTATACCAAGGGCGGCTATCGAGTAGAAATCACCTACAATGTTGACAAGACGGGTGGCAACATCGACAGCATCAATATGAGTATCTACGCAGATACCAATGGTAACTATCTCGGCAACGCGAACGCAAGCTACAACGGCAGCGAGCTGACCTACAACATCAGCGGTGTTCCGCAGAGCAAGCTCAGTGAGGTATCTGCATTGATTAAGGAGGTTAATTCCGCTATCGCCGCTAATATGGCAAGCGAGGCAGCAGAGTAGGTATCGTGAGCATTAACGCAGGGTGGCTCTTATAGAGCTGCCTTGCCTAGTGTTTTAAGTTCTAAAGATTAGCGTATGGAACGATTTATATTATAGCTTGCGAAAGTGTTCAATGTAACAGTAGAGCGAGTTGTAACAGAATTAGAAAATGAAGTTGAATATTTAAAAAAATAAAGATTATGTCTTACAATAGTGATAGTGGAATTATTAGTGCTCCTGTTAGCATTGATGATGTTAAACGAGCTCTTGGAGAGAGTAGCAATGACCTTGCTACTCTTTGTAAGAGTGAAAATATAAATATATGGAGTAAGTATAAACCTATTAGTTGTAAAGGTGAATTTAAAGAATATCCTATTAGAGAAGACTCTGAGGAAATAGTAAATTCTTCATATAGTAGATATACTTGTGTTGTTCGTTGTGGTATGAATATACCTATGGACACTTATAAGAACTTACGTTATAATTATGGAGGAGAAGGTTTTGCTATTGAAGCATGTAAAAATCTTTATAAAGATAATGTATATGGTAATAATGGTTATATTCATGATAACACAAGTACAAGTGTATCAGGAAAACATTTTCCAAAAGGTGGTGCTAATTCTCCTTATAGATTAAGTGATTTTAGAAACTATAGTAGTAAAGCAATAAGTAATGTATTTCTGACTTCTATTCCTCAATTTCATAACGTTGAAATTTATTATTCTTCAACTCCTAAATTTAATTGTATTCTATATAAGAAAACAAATGTGGATTATAATACAAATGTTACTATGGATGATATAATACCTGATTTATATTTAGGTTGGTCTTTTTGGATTCAAATTCGTTATGATTCACCATATAATGTTAATGATAAGATTTATAAAAATTATTATGTCGGTAATTGCAAAAAACCAACAGATTATGTATACGCTAGTAAAGAAATAACTTTTGATATAGGCAGTGGAGATAAGTTTATTGATATTGTGCCTTTTTTAGCATATACTCGTAATGCAACTTTATATGATAATACAAAAATAATTTTTATATCTCTTCCGGGTGCTATTACTTTTAAATATTATCCTAGACAAATTAATATGGAAAGTATTAAAAGTGGTTCTAGTGGTTTTGTTGATTTCTCATCGTTGAGAGAATTAGTTGGTGGTACTTGTATTTGTAAAGCAAGAATACATAAACTTCCTGATGCTACATTTACAGTTACTGATGGTATATTTAGAAGTGTTTGTGGTTATGGTAACAATAAGACAACATACGGAAGAGGTTATGTTTCTAATAGTTCTGGTCAAATTACAGGTTCTGTAACTATTCCTGAAGGTGATAGAACAGATTATGTTGATATATATATAAGATTTGATAATGTTTATGAAGGAGGTTATTATGGACAAAGATGTCAATTATCTTTTGAAATTAATATAGATGGTGGATGGAAACAAGTTCCTCCAGGTGGTAGTTATATTATGCATTAAAAAGCAGATGTTCTTAATATAACAAATATGCTAGAAATGTATTTGTGGTTTACGTTCTCACCGAGAAAGCAGACACGTTGCGACCTAGTGATTACCAAACGTGGGGAAGCTGATTTTTAAAATTCGTAAATTTTGCTCCTCCTGCATTGTTATTCGGAATTATTTTCTTAACTTTGCACTGTTAATAGGAAAGGTATTCTGCTATGGCAATCTGGCGAAGAATATTGTATAACATAAAAATAAAGAAACAATTATGAAAAAGATTAAGACAATTGAGGCAGTTGATGCCTACAGAACATTGAAGGCATTGAAGACATCATCAATGAGCGATGATGCCGCTATGCGAGTTTGGAAAAACATGAAGGCACTGCGCCAAGTAGCCGATACCTACGACAAGGATGTGGAGGAAGCGCAGCAGAGCTTGAAGGACGATAAGTTCGAGGAGATGCAGTGCAAGCTTCAGGAGTGCCAGCAGTTGGAGCAGAAGCACGCCGATGAAGGCTACGAATACACCAAGGACGATTCAGCCAAGTTCGCTGAGGTCAATGAGTACTTCTTCAATCAGAAGCAGAAGACCGAGAAGTACTTCAAGGAACTTGCCGACAAGGAGGTAGAGGTAGCCATCGAGGCAGTTGACGAGAAGGAGTTGTTCAAGGCAGCGAAAGATTGCGGCTTGAAGTTCGCTGATATGGAGACCCTTGATGTTGTGATAGGATAAACACTGATAAGTAGATATAGAAATAGCGTTAGAATTAGGCAAGAAAGCCGTTCTAACGCTATTTTTGTAGCCATCTACTTTCAGATTGTTACTTTTTATAAAGTTTAACACAGAAATATTCTCATTTTCGCTGGTTTTGTGCAAAAGAGTGTATCTTTGCAACATCATTTAATTTAAATCAATGAATTATGAACAATTAGCTATAGACAAAAGGAGGTTTATTAATATGACACTAGAACAAGAAGCCGAAGTCCAACGGTTGATAAAGGACATTGATGTGACGGAGCTGATGGATATGCTTAAGAAGCATGGTAATCGGTATAGCAGGAGAATATTAAAGTTCTTCCGCTGGTTCTGCAAGTATGTGCCTATCATTATTATGTTCTTCCACGCATACGGCATTTGGGAGTTCTCTCAGCATCCACGTGAGATGTTTATCCCATATAATGAAAATATGCCTTGCTATATCTTTATTTATTTCATGGTTTACGTCCTGCCGATGGTGACGATACTGGCAAGTAGATTTTTCTTCTTGTGCCAGTGGTATCGCATTCCATTTATGTACTACTTAGGCATCAATGCGGCTCATATTGTAGAGTGGAGTTGGTACACAACTAAAGATATGGTGGATTCCTGCTTTACGGTCATGGTCGTGACAACTATATTCTATTTGTATAGCTTTGCTAGAATGTTTGTTAATGATACGAAACTAGGACGTAAAATTTGTGCATAAGATATGGGAAAGATATTGAATTATAAGATACTCGGCACGGCTTTAAAGTCGCTCAGTGATGCTTGTTTCAAGGCAGACGAGCAACAGCGAAATGGTGAGAAAATTACCGCCTGCGGAATGAGCGATGATGACTTGGATAGACTATGCGACATCATCCCCGATATGCTCAACCCGATGCTATCTACCGAGGAAGTCAAGGAGAAACTTCACGTTTCTGATGCTACACTCAATCGTATGGTTGCTAGAGGCGATATTCCGAATGGCGAGTGTAAGAAACGAGGGCATACGAGATATTGGAAGAAGTGGGATATTCTTCACTTCATTAAGAGTAAGAGAAAATCATAACGTATAAGCCCTATCGCAGCACGGTCAAGCGAGCATATATGAGTATGGATTATATGTTTTGTACTTTGATTATAGTAGCGATGTTAGCAATAATAAATAGCACGTTCATCGCATATTTATACTATTCTTACGAGTATAAGAAGGTCGATAAGTACTTCTTGACTTGGGTTACGATGTCAACTATGATATTAATCATGTGGTTCGGGGAAGGATTGTATCTGTATCTAACAGATTAATGACGAAAAATTTGGTGGTTTCGGAATTATTGTCTATCTTTGCAATGCTTTTTGAGCATCGCATATTTGAGCATCGCATTTCCGAGCAGAAATGTGATATTTCCCCTGTACTATTGGCGTAGTATAGGGGAAATTTGTTTCTACTTCTATCCTAATAGTTGAACATGTAAGTGTTCCTTACAAGTTGAGTAAGAGAGGTAAGTGATTGCCTCTCTTTTTTATTTGGTGCAATATAATAGACAAAAACACACATATTTCCCCGAAAAATATACGCACTTTTTGCCTTAAATTATACATAACAATATATGATACTACCTACTATCAGCTTAAATCATTGATAATCAACCACTAAAAGAAAGTGTGATAGAGTTATATTTGCTCTTCTATGTTCTTTGTACCTTTGCATCCGTAATCGATTACATAGTGTTAGTTAATATTAAGGATTTCAAAAGATTGTATTATGGAAATGACAGATGCAAAGGTCGTAGAGAAGAAAATCTACGAAGAGGGAAAGAAGCACGATGATTATGCTTCTAAGGCAACAGGAAATGCTGGTCTTACCCTTGGTATCATTGGCACGGCACTCGGTGCTGGTGCTTGGTTATTTGGAGGTAATCGCAGTGTGTTTGGTTCACTCGGCGGCAATATGCCTGAGAACGTTAACATCAACGCTTACGGTTATGGCGCAAATGCGAATGCTAATCAGCCAACTGCCTTGCAGGTAATGGAGAAGGAATGCGCTGATGAGGTTAAGCTGCTTACCGACATGTTCGGTTTGAAGCTCGACACCGCTAACAAGTTCTACGCTATGCGTGAAACTGACATCGCAGAGAAGTTCTCTATGTATAAGGGTGCTAACGATGCTATCAACGCTGAGAACCGCCGTGCAATGCAGGCTGAGTTTGGTTTGTACAAGTCTCAGATTGATGCAGACTTTGGTTTGTACAAGAATCAGAGAGACCAGTATGACGCACTACAGGCTAAGTATAGCGACCTCGACAAGAAGGTAGCCGTTATGGAAGCCCTCACTCCTTACAAGGAGAAACTTATGATGGCTTACGTTAACGAAAAGACATGCAATTGCTTGCGTGGTCAGTTGGTACTCCCATCTACGCCAGTAATTTCGGGCTACGGCAGCTATTGCTGTACCGGTACTGCTCCTTCCACTCCCACTACAGGAGCGTAACAGAGCAAGAAAGTCCGTAAAAAAGACTAAGAAAAAATGAGTTGGTGAGGGGCGTTTGCCCTCGTTGGTGGATGCCCTCTCACCTCTCTATAATATATCACCAACTTTAAAGATATTTGATTGTTATGATGAATTTTGGTAACAGCCCATTATTGGATATGGGTACAAATCAGCAGCAGCCGCAGATGATGGATGCCGAGCTACAGAAGATGTACGAAGCAATACAACAGAAGCGAGCATCTATCAATATGCAGACGCAGGTATCTTCTACTCCACTCTTCGATGAGATAGATAAGATAGAGGATAGTTTTACAGATACTCAGAAGCAGTTCTTGATACAAAACCAAGAATACGTGGAGAGTTTGCAGTACGTATCTAAGCTTGTGCAAGATGAGGAACTACGCATTATCCGACCTCGTATAGAGCAGACAGAGCAAGGCAAGGAGGCTTTGAAGCATCACCTATCCATCGTAACAAAGCTAAAGAAGGAGATGGCTAAGGAGGAGGAACAGAAGCGAGCCTTGCTTGATGACTACCTCACCAATTATCCAGATATGGCATACAAGGATTATCTCGCAATGATTAATGGTCAGAATCAAGCTAAGAAGGGAGGAACTAAGAAATGAACGTAACAGAATTGAAAGAGAAACTGCTTACATCGCTTGATTTGTGGGCAGATGCTAGAATAGACGATATGGTTAAGGCTAACCAGATGCTCGCCATACCATCAGTGTACATGAAACGTGCGGCGCACAACATCATCGCCAAGCACAAGGATAGTTGGGGCAAGAGCATTGACAACGCTACCCTATTCATCGCCGATGAGAACGGAAACATAGATGCCAACACGATATTTGAAGATATGATGCAGATGCTAAAATCCGTGGAAGATTACAAATTCGATGTAGGTTTTATTCACGGACATATCGATAAAGGCGTTGTGTCTATTGACCTGCCGGATGGAATTGCAACCGCTATCCTCTTTGGAAGCAAGCGAAGCATCAACTTCACAGAGGAGGATTTTGTAGAGTTGAAAGATTTGATAATAGGTTAAAATATATAAGATATGGAAGCAAAAGAGATTATGAGTAAATTTGATGAGCTGTATGGAATGATGGCTTCATCAACCAACGTAAAGTATATGCACACATTCGGAGACACCATGCGTTGCATGATGCAGGATATGGCAGCCAAACACCCAGAGTTGGCGCAAGAGTATCTTGATAAGCTCTGCGCCATCAAATGGAAGAACTATCTCACCAAGAATGAGGCTTTGGATATTATCGGTAAGATGAATCCCGAAGCAACTTGGAATATGCAAGGATGGTTGGACGAAATGGAGAAGTTGGGCTTATGTATGGAGGATAAGCCATATTACAATGATTATGCGCTGTATATAGCCATGAATCAAGTAATAAGCGACCACGGAGAGACCATTGCCATAATAAAGGGCGAGAAATCTCTTTCTGATATAAATGAGGAAGAACTTGTAGAATACGCCTACAAATTAGCCCTTGACCTACTGAAAGATAAGGATGGCGTATATAATATAAGAGAATACTTTTTGAAGTAGATATACTGTTTGAATCATTTGTAAAGAGGAGCTTTTGGTAAGTTCCTCTTTATTTGTTTACACCCGATTATCTATTTTCTTTTGTCTTTCAATTTTAAAAGCTATCTTTGCATCAAAAACAAAATATGGTAGGACAAGTAGGAAATACGGGGACAAGAGCGGCAGGGATGATGCTATTCGGGGATGAGTTGAGTTGTATGTTACTCGATACCCGATGGATGCTCATTGCTATCGTTCTACTTATCATTGCTGACTATCGCTTTGGTTGTGAAGAAAGTAGCCTTCGACATAAAAATGCTTTAGAAAGCAAGAGCCCTCTCCTTGCTGATAGATATGAGTTCAGAGCATCACGGGCAAGGCGCAGAACTGTAAATAAATTTGTGGACTACCTTATCTATATAATGGTAGGTGTATCTCTTGGTAGAGCTTTATTGCCGCAGATTGATATTGATTATATTTGGGGTGGATGGGTTGTTACTGCATTTATTGCGGTAAGAATAGAGATTCCGAGCATAGTAGGACATTTCTTGTTTGTTCGTGGCGTAGCGGTAGAAAAGAAAACAATAAAGGGCTTCATTAAAGCCTTTATCGTAGCTCTTGCTAAATCAAAGAGTGAAGGTGTTGGTGATGCCTTAGAAGAAGGATTTAAAGCAACGGAGGATAAAAAATGAAAGTAACAAAAGAACAAATGAAAGCCATCATGCCGAAAGCTGGAGAAAGGATTGATATATATCTTCCTTATATCAACGATTACGCAGATGCTTTTAATATCAATACTCCACTTCGCATGGCACATTTCCTTGCACAAGTGGCTCACGAAACCGCAGAGTTGGTACACATGCGAGAAATCGGTAATGCTGACTACTGCCATAAGTATGAGGTTGGTAGGCTCGCAAAGATGTTGGGCAATACTCAAAAGGGTGACGGCTACAGATATAAAGGTCGTGGCTTCTTGCATTTAACAGGAAGGGCAAATTATCAAGCCTACACGAACTCAAAGTACTGCAAAGGTGATGTTGTAGCAGAGCCAAAGCTCTTGGAGAAACCGAAAGGAGCAGTAAAAAGCGGTATGTGGTATTGGTTAGTAAGAGGATTGAATGCCGTAGCTGATAAGAATGATATTGAAGCGGTTACAAAAAAAATTAATGGTGGAACAAACGGCTTGCCGAGCAGAACCAAATATTGGAAGAGAGCTTTGAAAGCCTTTAATATATTATAAGCTTATGAAATGGGTTAAAGATTTGTTTTATTGTTTATCAATTTCAATGCTTCTGTTTCTTATGACGCAGATAGTTATCGGGTGTACGGCTACCCCGAAGGTGGTTACCAGACAGACTTATATCAGCGATAAGCAGTCACATTGGGATTCGATATTTAATGCTAGACTTTCGGCGACCTTTGAACTCTATCAGAGAACTCAAAGTGAGCTAAAAGAAAATAGCAAGTCTGAAACAAACCATATTAGAGATAGCACTTCTACAATGGTTGATAAAGATGGTAATATTCTCAGACAAGCCAAATATCACTACGAGAGCCATAACTATACAGAGGTATTCGTACAGAAGCTCAGAGATAGCATTTCTTACTATAAATCATATAAGGATAGTCTAAGCAAGTATCGACTCAAAATCGATTCCTTAGATAAAGCTAAACAAGATTCTGTTCCATACCTTGTGTATATAGAGAAACCGATGAATAAAATAGATGCTACATTCTACCGATTAGGTAAGGTTACGGCGGTATTCGTGCTTCTCTTCATGGTAGGTATGATATTCTTGGCAATATATAAAAATAGAAAAAGATAAGACATTTTCAATAGTTACAGATACTTATAGGTTTTAGTTTTTTTTGGTTATAAGATTGTTAGGATAACAAAGGCGGTTACTCGTGAAGAGCAGCCGCCTTATTTTTTTTAGTATTTCTTTCCTCCGTGATGATACTCACGGGTCTCATTATAGCGCATCTTTAGATTAATGTGCTGTACAAGGTCGATACCTAGTGATTCTGCCCATTCAAAGGTAGCAACGATTATATCATTAAAATAAGCTTTACTGAGCAAAGAGTTATTCGGGGTGGCAAAATTTAATATACCTCTTGAAATGAAGAATGCATTAACTGTAAAATCTCTTGTTTTACAGAGTTCTACATTTTCTTCATCGGTTGTATATTTTGTTCTACATTTTACGTTTTTTAACCCCATAAGGTCAAATAAACGAATGCAGATGTCTGCCAATTCACTCTCAACAGTTCCCTCAATATGTTCGCCGTAGAATTTTTCAACCAAACCTCCGTGGTGGTCGTTAGCGATAACGCAATCAAGCCCACTTTTATCAAGGTCGTCCATCCAACGCCCGTTGCGGTCAGCTTGAACGGCTTCCGTAACCTCTGTGCTAATCATCATAACCCAGTGTGCCGTAGGCTTCTTCTCTTCGTGCCATCCGTGTTTCACGGCATTGTTATAAGCACGTTCTACCCATTCTTTAACTTGTTTTCCTTCTATTACCATAATTATCTGTATTTATGTTTATTACACCATTCCCAACAAACTGTGCCTTCTTCTTTATCGCAGCAAAAGCCATCACCATAAATACCTTCATTGGTAAATGAAATGCAATTACCGCAACAAGGCTCTTCATTATCTGTTTTCATGTAAATAACGTTTTATTGATTCATGCAATAACTTATTTTCATCGGTGAGTTTTCTAACCTCCTCTCGTAGCTGCTCTATTATATGTATATACGACATTTCTTCAAGAGTTTTCATTTTATTAATTCTAACGAAAATCCTTTCTTCGCAACGTGAACCGCCTTGCCCGTGGCTTTCGCTACCTCAGAAGAGAATAATACGGCATCGCCGTTGTTTGCACTCATGTGAATAAGCACTATCGCTTTCGTTCTTTCCAATTTATTCTCTTTAAGGCAGTTCAGACATCTTTCCAAGCTCATGTGAGTAGCTTTTGCTCTAATGCCAATCTTCTTAGGAATAATGCCCTCTCTCACACTCTTATCAACCAAAGAATCCATGTGATTGCATTCGATAAGGATATAGTCAAGCGGAAACGATAGCTTATATTTGATATGATGGCTATCCGTGAGAAAAAGCATATCTCCCATATCGGGATGATAAATGATAAAGCCGCAAGGCTCTTTGGTGTCGTGAACTGTATCGAAAGCTTTTATAACGAAGTTACCAATACGAAACTCTTTAAGCATCGGTATGGCATTATAATGAAATTCACCTTCCTTAATCTTCTTTTCTTCCAAAGTACCTTTGGTTGCAAAGATATTGAAAGGTCGTGCATACTGAAGAATAAACCCTGCGTGGTCGCCGTGGCTATGAGTAATCAAGCAACCGACAACCTTTTTGAGATTTCCTCCAAGTGCTTCTACGGCATCTTTTAAGGGCATTCCACATTCTATGATAAGTGCTTCATCATCATTCTGTAGGATATACCCATTACCAGAGCTTCCACTACCTAATGTAATTAATTGCATATTCTATACCTTTTTATATATAGGAGAGAGATTTCTCCCTCTCCTATCCGTCATTTTACTGCTGCTTAAACATATCAGGCATTTCCTGCTTACCCATCGGTTTTGCCTTAGGCTTTGTTTGAGCCGCATTTTCTGCGGTCTGAGCGGTTTTCTGCTCTTCGCTTGAGGAATTATTAGCAGCCTTATTTTCTTCCTTATTCTCGCCGTTATTCATATCGAGCGACTGAGTATTGGCTTGCTGTTCCTCTTGCTGCTGAGCTTGTGCGAGCTTCTCTTCGGCAGAAAGCTGCTCAACGTTATTAGCGGTAACCTCAGTATAATCGCCATCCTCCAAGTCTTCCTTAACAGCAAGACCGCAAGTAATCTCTGGGCAATAGGCGTTCTGAAATCTTGTAGCAGCACGATAACGAAGCATCTGCTCTGGGTCAGCTTGCCAGTTGCTACCTTTTTTATCATACCACCCTTTTATTTTTGCCTGGCGAATGGTAACAGTAGAACCTTTAAGTACTTCGCCTTGCTTATCTATTGCATAGGCATAGCAGCCCCAATCGTCTTTTCCTTGCTCACCAACAAATTCATAGCGAAGAGGTGTTGCGAACAATCCACTTGCATTGATACAAGCAATAAGGAATTTAGCGGAGAAAGAAGGCATACCATAAATTACCGACATATTTTGCATAATCATAAGTGGATTTGTGTGAATGCGCTGCGCTAAATCAATTGCAATCATTACATTACCTACGTTCCCTTTAAATGTATCAGGAATAATTGTGGACGCTGATAAAATCTGCGCCATTCTATAACCAGTATTAAAACTGTCTTGATTTGCGAACATATTAAGTCCGCTAACTTGTGGCTGTGAAACCACGATTCCATTTTCTTCCATAATTTCTATATTTATATTTTAAAGTGATTTTATCTCCAATGGCTGTCCGTAGATGCATTGCAAGTAGATAATCTGCTGCTCAACGGGCACGATGTGCTCTGCCGATTCTTTGCGGTCAACGAACAGAGGTACGAAGATATTTGAAGCCTTAGATATACCGCTGATAATATCAACGCCCATATCAATAACAGTTCCATCATTCGTATTATCGTAGTCAATACCATCCTTATCAATAGCGGTGCAGATTTCCTTCTCATCGTCATTGGTCTTATTCTGCTCATAGAACTTCCAACGAATGAGTGAGAAGTATGAATTTACCTTTTGCTCAACAAGATTAATCTTTGCCTTCTTGTAAGCTTTGATTTGGCTAATAACTTCACCACAATCAGCAATAATCTGAGATAACTCAACAGAGCGATGATTGAGCTTTTCTTTCTCTGTATCAATACGCTTATTAGTCTCCTCACCTGCGATTTGATTAACCAATACATCACGCTGAGAAGTAAGGGTCTTCTTTTTCTCCTTATTCTCTTCGATTGTAGCATCAACCTTCACAACAGGCTTACTTGCTTCAATATCGGCGAGGTCTTTATCAAAGACCACCTTTTCCGCAGCAGCTTCCCAAGTTTGATTCTGCTTCTCTGTGCGCTCGTCAATTAACTTCTGATACTCAGATTGGGCATTCTTTACCTTATCCTCATCTTGTGCCTTGGTAATCTGCTCATAGGTATTGATATTACCTTTGAGGACTGTCATCTGTTGCTTAATTTGAGCAGCCTCATTCTGTATTTTTGTGAGTTCATCAGACTTATTCTTATTGAACTCGGCAACGGCGTTATCATATTCCTTTGCCTTCATTTCGTCCGTATAAGGACGACCACAAACTGGACAAACATCTGTTTGCTTATAGTTAAATTTCTTTTCGTTAGCATTATTCCACTCTTTAATCTTGTTATTGAAATTAATAGTGACCTCTGCCAAGGAAACCTTGTATTTTGTATTGGTCTCCATATTTGTAGTATATGCAGATTTAGTGTCATTGAGTTTCGTTGAAGCCGTAGAAATCTTCTTCGTAAGCTCATCAATCGCCTTAATCTTAGCATCTTGCCATACCTTCTGTGCATTCGCAACCTTTACGTTATGCGCTTGCAACTTATTGAGGTACTCTTCCATAGCAGGGTCTTTCTCAGTCGTTCCCTCCAATGCCGCATCTATAGCAGCAATATCAGCATCAATCTTTACCTTCTGCGCTTTGAGAGCAGTAAAATCGGCATCAACTCTAAGAGCCTCTTGTGCCTGAACCTTTGCAGGTATCAAATCTAACTCCTCTTCCGCTTTCTTCTTTGTTGCCTTCTGCTGTGTAAGCATATCGGAGAGTTCTTTCTTCTCTTCAATTACGCCCTTATACACCATAGGATAAGGCTTCATCAATTCTTCTTCATTGATTTTGCCTGCCAACGACATAAGCATTTTTCTCCTGTCATCAACCTTATAAGACATAAAGATATTGATATTAGACAAAACGAGCCATCTTTTGAGCGAACAAAGTTCTTCGAGCTTGGCATTAAAATCTTTCTGTGAAAGAGGAACATCATTAATAAGTCGTTCTTGTGTAGTACTTTGCAACTTCTCATCTGCTGTACCCTTATTCTCCCAATTCTCAGTAAGGATACGCTGTACCTTAACCTCTCGCTCATCATTATAGTTAAGTACTACAGTGACCGAGGTTTCAAGATGATGAATAACATCATTATTAATATCAAGAGGTTGTACGGTGGCATTCTTCTTGCTAATAACGCCGAAGATTGCCCAAAGATAGGCATCATAGATAGTTGTCTTGCCTACTTTATTTGCGCCACTAATAACCATATTGTGGCTAAAGTTAATTTCTTGACTCCGAACCTTCTTAAAGTTCTGTAAAGTCATTGATTTGATTTCAATTTTCATTGTTGTTTTTATTAACGTTAAACGATTTGTATTCATTTCCAGCCCTAGAACCCATAAGCTTAATAGTCAATTCCTTGCGTATCTTATTACAGATAGCATTAACGGTATCAATATCAGCTTTTACATTCTTCTTTCGCTCCTCATTGGTTTCATTAGCTATCTGAGATAGCTTAGTTGCTCTTTCTGAATCAAATTTCATTAGAGCTTCCATAAAGTTCTGCGGATTAATAGTATTACCTACATATATCTTTCCATATCCTCCACCTACCAATGATTCCAAAAAGTAGGTAAGTTCGCTAGGAGATAGATAATAATAGATACTTCTTATTCGTCTTGCCATGAAGATAATTTGAAGACTATTAACAGAACTACCAGCACCGAGAAGTCTAAAGGTATCTAATAACTGAGCTTTTACCCATTTTAGAGCGAACCCTTCTCCATAATCATTATCTAAAGATGCTAATGTATTGGTATCTTTAAGAGCAGAAGTTAGTGAATATACTGGCTCTTTTCGCTTACTGATTAAAGGATAATTGGTTTCTACCCACTCTTCGAAATTAATCAGCGTTAAAGACCTCTGCTGCTGTTCTTGCGAAATTAAGCTCTGTTCGCTGCTGTTGTTGCTGTACTTCGTCATACTCAGAATATATTTCATCCTCCCAAGCACGGGAATTAAGATAAGTAAGAGGGTGTTTTTGATATACTTTCTGAGTGATTGATGCAACATATCGTGGCGTAGCTGCCATACAAGCGGCTCTATCCTTCTTAGTCATGTGCATCCACTTTTTTAAGCATTTCTGCTTACCGACACACTTACCATACATCTTCCACCATTTTTCAAACTCTTCATTTATAACAGAGATAGATTGTGGTGGGATAATCTCATAACCTTGGGATTCTAATAATGTGATTGCTTCTTGTATCTCCTTTTCCATATTTACACCTTATTATATATTATATATACTCGCCACCCCAAAATCGAGTAATCTCTGACCCTGCGATAGCAACTTGCCCATTCGGTCTTACAATACTCTTAAGGAATCCACTCTTAATGTAACGATAGATGGTGTTCGCACTAACTCGTAACTTCTCAGCAGTCTCCTTAACCGAATATCTACCTTTCGGCTTTACATCAGGCGGTTCGTTTATCATCGTTACCTCCTTTCTCCTTGTTGCGTTTGAGGATGCCATAGATGCTAGCCTCACACGCATATTTGAAGTCACTCATTGTCCGCCGCACAGCCTCAGACTTCTTGAGACCATGCTTCATGTAGTTCTCAACTGATTGAACTACCAAGCTTTCTTTTTCTTTTTGAGATTTAATAACCATATTTAACTATAAATTTATATAGAAATTAATATTAAATTATTATCTTTGCATCCGAAATATATCGGTGTTTTATAATTACACCGCAAAATTAATAAAAAAAATTGAGATACTATTATTTTCTATTAATATTTTAATAATAATTAATATAAACGTATGGGTGAACTATTGGAAAGAGCAAAAAAGGTGGCTGAGCACAAGGGAATGTCAATGGCTCAGTTTCAGGAAAAGATTGGTGTAAGCATCAGTCATTTCTATAATACAGATAAATTATCATTGAAGACAAAGAGAGCTGTTTCAGAGGTCTTCCCTGATATTAATGCTGATTGGTTAGAAACGGGTGAGGGTTTTATGACTAACACCGATAAGCTACAGGAGGAAGGCAAATTCTATAAAGTACCGCTTCTTCCGGTTGCAGCGCAAGGTGGTACACCAAACAATTTCGAGTATCAGATAAAAAAGCATGATTGCGAAATGATAATTTCTCCTATTGAGAATATTTCGATGGCAATCTCAGTCACGGGGGATAGTATGTCGCCAGAGTACCCAAGCGGTAGTAAGGTTCTTGTGCAGAAGATTAACGAGAAGGCTTTCATTGAATGGGGCAACACCTATGTGCTCGATACAGTAAATGGAGCTATCATTAAGAATGTATTCCAAGCAAAGGGTGATGATACGAAGGTCATATGCCGCTCCGTAAACCCTAATTTTGCAGACTTTACTGTTGATGTTTCTGATATTAGAGGATGGTACAGAGTGCGCTGTTGCATTACCATAAAGTAACGTTAAAATACGTAAAACATGCAAATTTCGTGCAAACGTATTATAATAGAAAGCGTAACGATTTGGTTATCAATAGGTTATTCTACACCATACTGATACAAAAAATATTGGTATCTTTGTTGCCAAATTGTAAGATTATGAAGAGATTTAAGATATTTTTTATCGTTTTATGCTCTGTTTTGGCCGCAAAAGCCCAGAGTATCGTGTTCAATAACCAGGTGCCGAAACATGAAGTAAGAGCTGTATGGCTGACAACCATAGGAGGTATCGACTGGCCACACTCTTATGCCCAGTCTTCTTATTCTGCCGAAAAGCAGAAAAAGGAACTGACGGATATACTGGACCGGTTACAGCAGGCTAAAATCAACACCGTACTGATACAGACCCGCGTAAGAGGTACCATGATTTATCCGTCGGCATACGAACCTTGGGATGGATGTCTGTCAGGATTTCCGGGCAGAAGTCCGGGCTATGATGCACTGCAGTTTGCCATCGACGAATGCCATAAGCGCGGTATGGAACTGCATGCCTGGGTGGTAACCATCCCTGTAGGAAAATGGAACGCACTCGGCTGCAAAACCCTCAGACAGAAGATGCCGAAACTCATCAAGAAGATTGGAGCCGACGGATACATGGATCCGGAAAACAGCCGGACTGGTGATTATCTGGCAAACATCTGCAGGGAAATTACACATAAATATAATGTAGACGGTATTCACCTCGACTACATCCGTTACCCTGAAACCTGGAACATCAAAGTGAGCCGGGAACAGGGACGCCGGTATATCACCAACATCGTAAGAAAGATTCACGATGCAGTGAAGGCTGAAAAACCTTGGGTAAAAATGAGCTGCTCACCTGTAGGAAAGTATGATGACCTGAGCAGATACCTGAGCTTTGGCTGGAATGCATACACGAAGGTCTGCCAGGATGCACAGGGCTGGCTCAAGAGCGGTCTGATGGACGAGCTCTTCCCTATGATGTATTTCAAGAACGAACACTTCTATCCATTTGCCATCGACTGGCAGGAACAGAGCCATGGCAAGATTGTAGTTCCAGGACTGGGCATCTACTTTCTCGATCCGAAAGAAGGAAAGTGGAACATCAATGACGTGACGGCAGAAATGTATCACATCCGAAACCTCGGAATGGGATATGCTTTCTTCAGAAACAAGTTCCTCCTGGACAACAAACAGGGTATTCTCGACTTTACCCAACGTTTCAATCCATACCCTTCATTGGTTCCGCCGATGACCTGGGCAAGCAAGAACCAACCGGAACAGCCACAGCAATTATCGGTAATCACCACCGATAACAAGGTATCAGTTTCCTGGAGCAATCCTTCAAACTATACGGATGGCACTAAAATCGCAACCCCTTATATATATAATAATGTATACGCGAGCAAGAAATATCCGGTTGACATCACCGATGCACGCAATCTGGTTGCCGCACGAATCATAGGAAATTCGTTCAAAATAGAAAATCCTGATGCAAAACATCTGTTTGTTGCCGTAACTTCAATGGACGGATATGGCATAGAAAGCCAGCCAACTCAAGAAAAAGAGGAAGAGATTCAACTTCTTGCCCAAAGCACAGGAGCTGCGAAATTACTCGAATGTGACGGAAAGAAGGTATATCTAGCAGAAACCACCAAAAATCTCATTTTTGACGTTCTGATGGTCGAAACCCTGCAAGGATGCGATATTCTGTACCTCCATGCAAAAGATAACACGCTAGATGTTAGAAACTTAAAGGAGGGTATCTACCGCGTGGTAAGCATCAACAAGAAGGGGTATAGACATACATTAGGAACCTTCAAGATGAAGAAAAATTGATTTTTTTCGAAAAAAGTTGCAAAAAAATTTGGTGGAATCAAAAAATAGTAGTACCTTTGCACTCGCAATTCAGAAATGAGGCTTTTAAATGTTGCACCCTTAGCTCAGTTGGTAGAGCAACTGACTCTTAATCAGTGGGTCTAGGGTTCGAATCCCTAAGGGTGTACAAAAGATAAGAATTGGCTCCGTAGCTCAACTGAATAGAGCACTTGACTACGGATCAAGAGGTTCAAGGTTTGAATCCTTGCGGAGTCACTCTCCTATCAAAGCTTCACTGAAACAAATGGTTTTGGCTCCGTAGCTCAACTGAATAGAGCACTTGACTACGGATCAAGAGGTTCAAGGTTTGAATCCTTGCGGAGTCACCAACAAATAGTTGCACCCTTAGCTCAGTTGGTAGAGCAACTGACTCTTAATCAGTGGGTCTAGGGTTCGAATCCCTAAGGGTGTACAAAAAGAGCATTTCTTAACAGAAATGCTCTTTTTTGTTTTGTATTTCTCCCTACCATTTCATATCACCTTTAAAATATCACTTTATATCTCTTTAAATATCACTATAAAAAAAAGTTGCAGCCATCCAAAGTTTACACCCAGACAACCGCAACCAATTTACCAATCAAAAATATCTAAAATCTTATCCCGCCATCATTACACAACTCTACTATCAACAGAAGAGCCAGTAAAGAACTGCCAGCACGGCTATCATAACAACAGCTACCATTGCTTTAATCATGCAGGTAGCCACCTTCTTTAAGACAAACAGTCCTACAACAAGGACTACCAATGCCAGCGCATAATATCCAAAATCATTCATATCACATTATTATATATATAAACTACCAATCAGCATTCATCACCCTATTAACGATCATTCTTTAATGCCCTGCGGAATTCAGCCGGTATCGGAGTTTCAAATTCCATAGGCTGATGCGTTACGGGATGATAGAAACACAGCACATAGGCATGCAGGCACAAGCGCTGGCATGGATCATCACCATTACCATACTTGATGTCACCACACACCGGATGCCCCATATCGGCTGTATGAACACGAATCTGATTCTTACGGCCCGTTTCAAGTTTGAACTCCACCAGAGAATGAGCCGTTGTACGCTCTAATGTATGGAAATGGGTAACAGCATACTTGCCGCCATTATCCGTATCACTACTGTAAGTAATATAAGCCTTGTTATCTTTCAGCCAGTTGGCAACGGTACCTTCATCTTCTTCCATCTCTCCGGAAACCAGAGCCACATATCTGCGGTCGTACACATTATGATGCCAATCATCCTCCAAAGCCAGTTCCGTCTGCTTATCCTTGGCATAAATCATCAAGCCCGATGTATCACGGTCAAGTCGGTGTACTACATGCGCCTGGCAGTTCTGGCGAGTCTTATGAAAATAATCATCAAGCACCGTTTTCACATTCAGAGTAGAATGACCGGCAGCCATACTCAAGATACCGATGTTTTTCTCGACAACAATCAGATATCTGTCTTCATAAACAATCTTAAGGTATCTGCTTTTAAATACCTCCTGATTCTTCTTTGTCTTGCTCACACTCACCTTCATACCCGGCTTCAGGGCATAATCAAACTGGGTAATGGTTTTGCCATTCACCTTGATTCCCCTACCCTGCAGAGTCTGCTTCACCTTAGTCTTGCTAGGTCCCTTCACATTCTCCATCAGCCATTCCAGCAACGGAGCAGGTTTTTCTACCTTGTAATGCTCATATTCATTAGGGTTTCCGTAGCCATAAGCATTATTGGTATGCTTATTAAAATTTCCTTTTCTATTTTGTTGTCTCATATTGTTATCAATATCATTTTCTTAACATGAAAAACACAGAATCAATGCTGCATTTTCTCCGTTTCAGCCTACAAAAGTAAGACTTTTCTGCAAAATAACAAAAAGCCACCATGTTTTTAACTAAAAATTAGTAACTTTTGCCAATAAATCATTGTGTTTCAAATATTTTTTTGTAATTTTGCAGCTGAATTAAAGATATAATCAGAATAAAAGATATTTAGGAACAAATAATGATTACAGTACAAAATCTTGCGATCCAATTCGGAAAGAGAGTGCTTTACAAGGATGTAAACCTCAAGTTCACTCATGGTAATATTTATGGTATCATCGGTGCTAACGGTGCCGGAAAATCTACTTTCCTCCGCGCTATCAGCGGCGACCTTGAACCAAACAAGGGTACAGTAGAAATGGGACCAGGCGAGCGACTTTCTGTCTTGGAACAGGACCACTTCAAATATGACGATTTCCGCGTGATGGATACCGTTCTGATGGGCCATCAGCCATTATGGGAAAACATGAAGGAGCGTGAGCGCCTCTATGCTAAGCCAGAAATGACAGAAGAAGATGGTAACCTCGCTGCTGAGCTGGAGCTCAAGTTTGCAGAAATGAATGGTTGGGAGGCTGAAAGCAATGCCGCACAACTTCTGCAAAACCTCGGCGTAAAGGAAGACCGCCACGACAAACTCGTAGGTGAACTCTCTAATACAGAGAAGGTGCGCGTGATGCTGGCTAAGGCACTCTTCGGCAACCCAGACAACCTCCTTCTCGATGAGCCTACCAACGATCTCGACCTCGACACAGTTGAGTGGTTGGAAGACTATCTCAGCAACATTGAACAGACCGTACTCGTAGTATCTCACGACCGTCACTTCCTCGATGCAGTAAGTACCCAGACCGTAGATATCGACTTCGGTAAGATTACTATGTTTGCAGGTAACTACTCTTTCTGGTACGAGAGTTCTCAGTTGGCTCTCCGCCAGGCTCAGAACCAGAAGATGAAGGCTGAAGAGAAGAAGAAGCAGTTGGAAGAATTCATCCGCCGATTCTCAGCTAACGTTGCTAAGAGTAAGCAGACTACATCCCGCAAGAAGATGCTGGAGAAACTGAACGTTGAAGAAATCCGTCCATCAAGCCGTAAATACCCAGGCATCATCTTCCAGATGGACCGTGAGCCAGGTAACCAGATTCTGGAGGTAGAGGGACTGAAAGCATGCGACGAAGACGGAACAGTGCTCTTCGACAATGTAAACTTCAACATAGAAAAGGGCGAGAAGGTAGTGTTCCTCTCTCACAACCCTAAAGCGATGACCGCACTCTTCGAAATCATCAACGGCAACCGAAAGGCTGACGCAGGTGACTACAAGTGGGGTGTTACTATCACAACAGCTTATCTCCCACTCGATAATACAGAATTCTTCCAGAGCGACAAGAATCTGGTAGATTGGTTGAGCCAGTATGGTCCAGGTAACGAAGTTGCCATGAAGGGCTACCTCGGAAGAATGCTCTTCAGCGGCGAAGAAGTACTGAAGAAGGTAAATGTCCTCTCCGGAGGTGAGAAGATGAGATGTATGATTGCACGCATGCAGTTGCAGAACGCCAACTGCCTGATTCTTGATACACCAACCAACCACTTGGACCTGGAGAGTATTCAGGCATTCAACAACAACCTGGTAGGTTTCAAGGGCAATATCCTCTTCTCTAGCCACGACCACGAATTCATCAACACCGTGGCAAACCGCATCATCGAGCTCACTCCATCAGGCACCATCGACAAGCTCATGTCTTATGATGAGTATATCTACGATGAAGCTATCAAGGAGCAGAAGGCTAAGATGTACGGATTCTAAACAGAAAGTTATTCTGCTGTTTTAAACAGCAACCACAAATTATCTTATAATTTAATAGTGCCAATTCGATGAGAATCGGGTTGGCACACTTTTTGTCAAACAACCAATAACAAGAATTATCATGTTTAAAAAATTTAAGACTATGTCAAAAGAAAAAGAAATCAATATAGAGGACGGAAACGTTCAGGAGACTGTTCAGAATGAAAATAATGAGCAGACAACTCAAAATGAAAATACTGAGGAAAATCAGAATACTGACAACAAGGCAGAAGAAGGTGACAACAATACAGACGCTGCTGACAAGAAGGCAGAAGAGATTGATCCTTTAACAAAAGCACAGCAAGAGGTAGAGGAACTCAAGAAACAGTTGCTCTATAAGACTGCTGAGTTTGAGAATTACCGCAAGCGTACCCTCAAAGAGAAAGCAGAACTGATTTTGAATGGCGGCGAGAAGACTGTAGCTGCTATTCTGCCTATTCTCGACGACTTTGAGCGTGCCATCGCTGACAAGAGCGAAGACCCTAAGGCTATCAAGGAAGGTGTTCAGATGATTTTCAACAAGTTCGTAAAGACACTCGAAGGTCTTGGCGTAAAGAAGATTGAAACCAACGACAAGGATTTCGATGTAGATTTCCACGAGGCTATTGCTATGGTTCCGGGAATGGGCGATGACAAGAAGGGAAAGATCATTGACTGCGTCCAGACAGGTTATACGATGAACGACAAGGTGATTCGCCATGCTAAGGTAGCTGTAGGTCAGTAAGAAAGAAATATCAAGAATTATTTTTCAAAATCCAGAACATTCTATTAGAATTCTGTAAGAAAATTCAATATTTGAAATAAGCAAATGGCTAAGAGAGACTATTATGAGGTGCTGGGCGTAGACAAGTCGGCATCAGAAGACGAAATAAAGAAGGCGTATCGAAAGATAGCCATCAAGTATCATCCAGACCGCAACCCTGGCAACAAAGAGGCGGAAGAGAAATTCAAGGAAGCTGCCGAAGCTTACGAAGTTCTCCACGATGCCCAGAAGCGCCAGCAGTATGACCAGTTTGGTTTCGACGGTCCACAAGGTGGATTCGGCGGATTCGGCGGTGGTGCCAGCATGGACATGAACGACATCTTCTCTATGTTTGGAGATATCTTTGGCGGACACGGCGGTTTCAGCGGCTTTGGTGGCGGCGGATTCGGTGGCGGCTCACAGAAGCGGGTTTACCAGGGTGGCGACCTTCGCGTAAGAGTAAAACTGACTCTTCAGGAAGCAGCAACAGGTGTTACCAAACGCTTCAAGATTCGCAAGGATGTAACTTGCTCTGCATGTCACGGAACAGGTTGCGAAGGTGGTGCCCAGCCAGAAACATGTCCGGAATGTCACGGAAGCGGCTATGTCTTAAAAACGGTGCGCAGTATGTTCGGCATGATGCAAACTCAGGCTGCCTGTACAAAGTGTGGCGGTGAGGGAACTATCATCAAGAACAAATGTAAGGAATGCGGTGGCGACGGAATCGTGAAGGGCGAGGAACTCGTAGAAATCAATATCCCTGCAGGTGTCGACAACGATATGGTTGTTACCGTTGAAGGAAAGGGTAACCAAGGCAAGCACAATGGTCTCTACGGAAACCTACAGGTAATGGTAAGCGTAGAAAAGAACGATGATTTCGAGCGTGTTGGTCAGGACTTATACCATAATCTTGTTCTTGACTTTGCAACTGCCACTTTGGGTGGCGAGGTAGAAGTCCCTACCTTGGATGGCAAGACGAAGATCAAAATAGAACCTGGCACACAACCTGGCAAACAGATCCGTTTGCGTGGCAAAGGTATGCCGGCTATTAAGGGATATGGTTATGGCCGTGGTGATATTATCGTCAATATTACCGTTTTCATCCCTACCTCTCTGACCAAAGAAGAAAAGGATCTTGTTGTGAAATTCAAGGAATGCGATAATTTCAAAGCAGATAATGCAGAGAAGAAATCTCTCTTTGAAAGTTTCAAGAATCTCTTTAAAAAATAAACAGTAAAGAGCAATCCCCGAAGAGGGCGAACTATCTTCGAAAGAACGGTTCGCTCTTTTCGGGGATTATCTGTATATATAATAAGGTATAACATATAACATGAATTATCAAGAAACTGTTGAATATCTTTTCACCAGCACGCCGGTTTTTGAAAAGATTGGAGCCAAGGCATACAAACCTGGGCTTGATACGATGTATAAAATGGATGAACACTTCGGACATCCTCATAACCAATATAAATGTATCCACATTGCAGGAACCAACGGAAAAGGTTCATCATCCCATACCCTTGCTGCAATCCTGCAGAGCCAGGGCTATAAGGTCGGCCTGTTCACATCTCCACATCTTATAGATTTCAGAGAACGCATTCGCGTAAATGGTGAGATGGTAAGCGAAGAGTATGTAATCGACTTTGTAGAAAACAACCGGAATTTCTTCGAACCGCTACATCCTTCGTTCTTTGAACTGACCACCATGATGGCATTTCAGTATTTTGCAGAACAAAAGGTAGACTTTGCCGTCATCGAAGTTGGATTGGGAGGAAGACTGGATAGTACCAACATCATCACTCCTATCCTATCCGTTATCACGAACATCAGTTTTGACCACACCCAATTCCTCGGGAATACACTCGGCGAGATTGCAGGCGAAAAGGCGGGTATCATCAAGCCACAGATTCCTGTCGTTATTGGCGAATGGAACGAAGAGACCCAACCTGTATTCATCAAGAAAGCCCATGAGCAGAATTCTCCAATCCATTTTGCACATGCAACTGACGCAGACATGAACTTCGAACTGAAAGGCAACTATCAGAAAAAGAACTACTGCACCATATCCACAGCCGTAGAATGCCTGAAGGAAGAAGGAATAGAAATCAAAGATGAAAGCATAAAGAACGGCTTCGAACATGTATGCGAGCTGACAGGCTTACGTGGCAGATGGGAAAAACTCAACGAGCACCCACTCACCATCTGTGATACGGGACATAACCTTGCCGGATGGGAGTATCTGGAACCTCAGATTGCATCCGTCAAAGCCGATACGAAACATATTGTCTTCGGAATGGTTGACGACAAAGATGTAGAGCATGTAATGGGACTATTAGAAAAGTTGCCAAAAGAAAGCACGATTTTCTATTGGACACAGCCATCAACCAAAAGAGCGATTCCTGTAGACAAATTATACGGATACGCGCAAAAGCACAGCTTAAACGGAACATGCTATCAAACTATCGCACAGGCATTTAACAAAGCAAAAGCAAACGCAAAAAAAGATGATTTTATCTTTATTGGCGGATCAAGTTACGTCGTTGCCGATTTGCTATCAGAATCGTTTTAGGATTTTTTAAATCAAAAAGTTCATAAAATATTTGTAATACTCATTTTTTTTAGTTACTTTGCAGTACATTACTTAAACCAGAGTAAGGTAACTAAAAAAAGTGAGATATTATGAATACAGAACCAGCAAATAAGTGTGGTTTGAAAAGAGAAGATTTTCAGACCACAGTGAATGGCAAGAAGACTGATCTCTTCGTGTTGAGAAACAAGCAAGGCAACGAAGTTGCAGTGACTAACTATGGTGGAGCAGTCGTAGCCATCATGATGCCTGACAAGGATGGCAACTATGCCAACCTCATCCAGGGTCATGACAACATACAGGACGTCATCAATTCACCAGAGCCATTCTTGAGTGTGCTCATCGGTCGTTATGGCAACCGTATTAAAGAAGGCAAGTTCATACTTCACGGCAAGGAGTATCACTTGGCATGCAACGATGGTCCCAACCACCTGCATGGTGGACCTACAGGTTTCCATACCAAAGTTTGGGATGCAACCCGCATGAGTGATAGCGCTGTCGTATTGAAATACACAAGCCCTTATGGTGAAGAAGGCTTCACTGGTGAGTTGACAGTTTGGGTAGCTTACACATTGACCGACGACAATGAGTTCGTTATCAAGTATCAGGCTACAACCAACAAGACAACCATCTGCAACCTGACACATCACGCTTTCTTCTCAATCCAGGGTATTGCTAATCCTACCCCAACAGTTGACAATATCATCTGTGAGGTAAACGCAAACTACTATCTCCCTATTGATAAGTATTCTATCCCTACAGGTGAGATTTTGAAGGTTGAGGGCACACCATTCGATTTCCGTACACCAAAGCCAATTGGTCAGGACATCAATGCAGACAACGAGCAGATCAAGAATGGTCAGGGCTATGACCACAACTATGTATTGAACAAGACAGAAGAAGGTGAGTTGAGTTTCGCTGCCCGTATAAAAGACCCTGTAAGCTGCCGTACCATGGAGGTTTATACCACAGAACCAGGTTTGCAGATGTACACAGGTAATTTCCTTGCAGGTATCTCAGGACAGTTTGGTGCAACATTCCCACGTCGCAGTGCAGTCTGCTTCGAGGCACAGAAGTTCCCAGACACTCCAAATCACACCTATTTCCCAAGTTGCAGATTAAATCCGGGTGAAACATACACCCAGAAGACAATCTATAAGTTTGGAATTGACAAATAAATCAGAATAAATCATGGAGCAGGTACTCTAAACAGCACTTGCTCCATTTTCGCGCTTGAATGACAAAACTCATCCAGCGCGACAACAATCTTAAAGAGAAGTCTTAACGTCTTTAAAGAAGAAACAACCTCTTAGAAGAAAAGAGTAGCAACCTCTTTACCATAAAAGAGAATCAATAACCTCTTCAAAAAGAGTATAAACAAGCTTTTCGCAAATAATAATAACAAATAACAATATCAACTATCAAAAAAAATGGAAAACCAAAGTAAAAATGGCAATATCATCGCCATTATCACGATGATGTTCCTCTACGCCATGATTTCGTTCGTAACGAATTTGGCTGCTCCTATCGGAGTTATTTGGAAAAATGTATTCGCTGACAGCGGAAGTGCTAACATGATCGGTATGTTGGGTAACGCCATGAACTTCTTGGCTTACCTCTTCATGGGTATCCCTGCAGGTAAGTTGCTCACCAAGATTGGTTACAAGAAGACAGCCCTCACCGGTATCGCTACCGGATTCGTAGGCGTGCTCATCCAGTTCCTTTCAGGTAAGTTCGGTGCCGACATCTCAGGCTTCGCCGTTTACCTCTTCGGTGCGTTCATCTCAGGTTTTGCTGTTTGTATTTTGAATACTGTTGTAAACCCAATGTTGAACCTCATCGGTGGTGGTGGTAACCGCGGTAACCAGTTGAACCTCATCGGTGGTACATTGAACAGTTTATCCGGAACTTTAACCCCAATGCTCGTAGGTGCCCTTATCGGTACTGTTACTGCTAACACCAAAATGGTAGATGTGAACCTCGTGCTTTACATTGCCCTTGCCGTATTCGCAGCAGCATTCGTTATCTTGAACTTCATCCCTATCCAGGATCCAGAGATGGGTAAGACTACAGACAAGACTGTATTCGAGCATTCACCATGGGCTTTCCGCCACTTCAACCTCGGCGTTATCGCAATCTTCGTTTATGTAGGTGTTGAGGTAGGTATTCCTGGAACATTGAACTTCTACATTTCTGATACAACAGCAAATGGTGGTGGTTTCATCAATGGTACAGCTTTGGCAAATGCAGCAGCTATCGGTGGTTTCGTTGCAGGTACATACTGGCTTCTGATGCTGGTTGGTCGTCTTTGCTCCAGTTTTATTGCTGACAAGGTATCTAGCCGCATGATGATGATGATTGCCAATGGTGCAGGTATGATCTTTATCGTCCTCGCCGTACTTCTCGGCAAGTCAACAACAGTAGAAATGCCTGTATTTACAGGTACATCATTCCAGATGGTAACAGTGCCTATCGCTGCCATGTTCCTGGTACTCTGCGGTCTCTGCACTTCTATCATGTGGTCTTCTATCTTCAACCTTGCTACCGAGGGTCTTGGCAAGTATACAGCCCAGGCTTCAGGTATCTTCATGATGATGGTAGTAGGTGGCGGATTGATGCCATTGGTACAGAACTTCATCGCAGACAACGCTGGCTATATGGCTAGTTACATTGTGCCTCTCATCTGTATGGCATACATGTTCTTCTATGCTGTAGCTGGTTGCAAGAACATCAACAAGGATATTCCTGTTGATTAAAAACACGAAATAAATTAGCCCTAAGGCATATATAGTCTTAGGGCTAAATCATATAATCAAATCTTTAGTAACAACACAACAAAAACTTAACTAATTATGGATATTGAAAAAGTAAGAAGCCGATTCATCAAGCATTTCGATGGTAAAACAGGTAACATCTACATGTCACCAGGTCGTATTAACTTGATTGGCGAGCATACCGACTATAATGGTGGATTTGTTTTCCCAGGTGCAGTAGATAAGGGTATTATGGCAGAAATCCGTCCTAACGGAACAGATACCGTCATGCTCTACTCTATCGACTTGAAGGACCGTGTAGAATTCAAGGTTAATGATCCTGAAGGTCCTCGCGCTTCATGGGCGCGTTACATCTATGGTGTTTGCCAGGAGATGAAGGCATTGGGGGTTGACGTAAAGGGTTTCAATGCAGCATTCTATGGTGATGTGCCTCTCGGTGCAGGTATGTCTTCTTCAGCTGCTCTTGAAAGCTGTTTTGCTTTTGCTTTGAACGACCTTTTTGGTGACAACAAGGTTTCTAAATGGGATCTCGTTCTCGCAGGTCAGGCTACTGAGCACAAGTATGTAGGTGTTAACTGCGGTATCATGGACCAGTTTGCTTCTGTTTTCGGCAAGGAAGGTAAGTTGATGCGCCTCGATTGCAACAGCCGCGAATTTGAATACTTCCCATTCGAGCCTAAGGGCTATAAACTCTGCCTGGTAAACTCTAAGGTAAAGCACGAGCTGGCAGGTTCTCCATACAACGACCGCCGCAACTCTTGCGAAAATGTTGTTAAGCACATTGCAGCAAAGCATCCAGAGGCTAAGTTCGAAACTCTCCGTGATTGCACATGGGAGCAGTTGGAAGAGGTTCGCGCTGAGGTAGGCGAAGAGGATTACAGCCGCGCTCACTTCGTATTGGGCGAGAAGGACCGCGTTTTGGCTGTCTGCGATGCTCTTGAGAAGGGCGACTACGAGACAGTAGGTCAGAAGATGTACGAGACTCACCACGGCTTGAGCAAGGAATACGAGGTAAGCTGCGAGGAACTCGACTTCTTAAACGATATTGCTAAGGAGAACGGTGTTACTGGTAGCCGTATCATGGGCGGTGGCTTCGGTGGCTGCACTATCAACCTGGTAAAGGACGATATCTACGACAAGTTCGTTGAGGACGTTACAGCTAAGTTCACAGCCAAATATGGTCATGCTCCAGAGATTTACCCTGTAATCATCTCTGAGGGTTCTCACAAGGTTTGCTAATATATACATTATATATAATATAAGGAACTGCAGTTAGTATTTGCTAACTGCAGTTTTTTTTGTCCCAAATAAGCCAAAAACAGGCGTTTTCATACAAATAGTGTTAAAAAGACACTTTAGAAGAAAAAAAGTTAGGGAAAACGCTTGCAGATTCGAAATAAAATTGTAATTTTACACCCAAAATGAATAAACAATAAAAAACAGCCTAAAAATGAGTACATTTAAGACCCTATTTATGGGAGTTGGTTTTGCGGCTATCGCTACCCTCTCAGCTTGTTCATCAAGCAACAATGCAAGTCTCACACAATCTGGTTTGAATCCAGCAGATTTCGATTCAACAGTATTGGGCAAGAAGACTGAGTTAGTAACTCTCAAGAATGCAAACGGCATGGAAGTTTGCCTCACCAATTATGGTGGACGTGTAGTTTCCATTTCCGTTCCTGATAAGAACGGAAAGCCAACGGATGTGGTTCTGGGTTACGACAACATACACCAGTATGCTGACACACTTAACTCTCCTTCGGATTATGGTTCTTCTGTAGGACGTTATGCCAACCGTATCAAGGATGCTAAACTTTCACTTGCTGGTTCAACATACCAGTTGAAGGCAAATGATAACGGCAACTGCCTGCATGGTGGTGGTGCTACAGGATGGTTGAACCAGGTTTACGACATTACAGAGAAGAACGACTCATCCGTTACCTTCACTATCAATGCGAAGGATGGCGAGAATGGATTCCCTGGCAACGTAACAGCAACAGCTAAGTATACCGTCAAGAGTGACAACACACTCGACATCGAGTTTGGCGCCACAACAGACAAAGAGACCGTTGTCAACATGACCAACCACAGTTACTTCAACTTGAATGGCGATCCATCTAAGGAAGGTTTCGATCAGGTAATGTACATCAATGCAGATAAGTTTACTCCTGCAGATTCACTTTACATCCCAACTGGTGAAATCAAGAGTGTCGATGGAACCCCTATGGATTTCCGAAAACCTGCAGAAATCGGCAAGAAGGTAGATTATAACTTTGACCAGATTAAGAATGCCACAGGTTACGACCACAACTGGTGTTTGAACACATATAAGAATGGTAAGGGCGATGACAAAACAGTTTGCGCAAGCCTCTACTCACCAAAGAGCGGTATCCTTCTTGAAGTATTTACAAACGAGCCTGGTATTCAGGTCTACACTGGTAACTTCCAAGGTACAGGTATTGCCTGCAAGCATGGCATCAAGTATCCTAAACACGTAAGCGTTTGCTTCGAGAGCCAGAAATATCCTGATTCTCCAACCAAGATTGCTCAGGGGGTAAAGGATTGGACAGATGCCACATTGAAGCCAGGAGAGAAATACTATTCTCACCTCGCTTACAAATTCAGCGTTAAAAAATAAGCGTAAGTTAGTTTAAAAGTTAGCGAACCGGCGGATAAAGTCCGCCGGAACAGCTAACATCCAACAAGAAGTTTTCGCAATGACAAAAAACGAAATGTGCTGGATAAGAAACTAACATAATAAGCATCCAACAAAAGAGAAAAACAAACAAATAATAATAAACAAACAATCTTATAGTAATTATGAATTGGAATTCAACAGAATTCGTATGGCTTGATTGGGCTGTACTCGCCATTGGTGTAATAGGCGTAATTTGGGCTGTCTGGCACGCAATCGTGAAAGACAGAAAGGCTCAGAAAGGTGAAGACTCTTCTGCCTACCTCTTCGGTAAGGGTGAGCCATGGTATGTAATCGGTATGGCTATCTTTGCTGCCAACATTGGTTCTGAGCACCTCGTTGGTTTGGCTGGTACAGGTGCCAAGAGTGGTGTCGGTATGGCACACTGGGAGATGCAGGGTTGGATGATCCTCATCCTCGGTTGGTTGTTCGTACCTTTCTATCAGTTGCTCATCAACAAGATGGGTAAAATCATCACCATGCCAGACTTCCTGAAGTTCCGCTATACCCAGCGCACAGGTTCATGGCTCTCTATCATCACCCTCGTAGCTTACATCCTTACTAAGGTGAGCGTTACAGCCCTTACAGGTGGTATCTTCTTCGAATATCTTTGGGGCTTGAACTTTTGGGTTGGCGCTATCGGTTTGATTATCCTCACCACCATCTTCACCGTATTCGGTGGTATGAAGGGCGTGATGACATTGTCAACCATCCAGACTCCTATCCTCGTCATCGGTTCTTTCCTCGTACTCTTCCTCGGTCTCTCTACCCTCGGCGGTGGCAGCATCTCTGCAGGTTGGGCCGACATGATGGATTACTGCGGCAAGTTGAACAACGGTTATGGTACAACTCACATGTTCCACTGGGAGGCAGGTGACTCTATGTATCAGGAGTATCCTGGTTTCGTAGTATTCATCGGTGCAACCATCATTGGTTTCTGGTACTGGTGTACTGACCAGCACATCGTTCAGCGTGTATTGGGTCAGGTTCCTGGCGAGAGCAACGTAGAGGTTATGAAGCGTGCCCGCCGCGGTACTATCGCAGCCGGTTTCTTCAAGGTACTCCCTTGCTTCATGTTCCTGATTCCAGGTATGATTGCAGCAGCCTTGGCTCAGAAGGGTGCCATCCAGATGAACGAGACTGATGCAGCCTTCGCCATCATGGTAAAGACCGTTCTTCCTGCAGGTATCAAGGGTATCGTAACCATCGGTTTCATCTGCGCACTCGTTGCTTCATTGGCAGCATTCTTCAATAGCTGTGCTACCCTCTTCACCGAGGACTTCTACAAGCCATTGAAGAAGGGCATGTCTGAGGCTCACTACGTACTCGTTGGCCGTATCGCTACCATTGTAGTTGTAGTTCTCGGTTTCGCATGGTTGCCAATCATGATGAAGATGGATACTTTGTACAACTATCTCCAGGGTATCCAGTCACTTCTGGCTCCAGCCATGGTAGCCGTATTTGCAATGGGTATCTTCTTCAAGAAGATTACTCCAAAGGCAGGTGAATACACCATGATTACCGGTTTCCTCATCGGTATGCTCCGCCTCGTTACCAACGTTATTACTGACACAGGTAAGGCAACAATGGATGGTGCATTCTGGGATTACACCGCATGGTTCTGGCAGACCAACTGGCTCGTATTCGAGTGCTGGTTGCTCGTATTCCTCATCATCTTCATGGTAGTAGTAAGCTGCTTCACTCCAGCTCCAAGCAAGGAGCAGGTAGAGGCAATCACCTTCACATCTGACTTCAAGAAGTCTATCCGTGAGAGTTGGGGTGCCTTCGATATTATCGGTACCCTCGTAGTAATCGGCCTCTGCGCAGCATTCTACGCATACTTCTGGTAAAATATTATTCACGTCAGGAGTAAGAAGTGAGGAGTCTGGAATTTTCTTAAAGATCAGACAAAACTGTTTCTGTTGAAAAAATCCGCGATCCTTACTTCTCCTTCTTACTCCTTGATTTTCCTCTCGAACCTGCTCTATGAAGAGCAAGCAAAAGAACACAACTATACATACATTGAATCATTACATCAAAACAGCAGAAAGACCATGACCCAGTTTTATAATGAATACTCCAAAGTATTAGTATCCGTCGATTGTATCATTTTCGGTTTCGACGGTAGTAACCTCCAGGTACTGATAGGCAAACGCAAGATGGACCCGGGAAGAGGCGAATGGTCACTCTATGGTGGTTTCGTTGGCGCAACAGAAAATCTCGAAGATGCAGCTAACAGAGTCATCCTGGAACTTACTGGAATGAAAAACCTCTATATAAGACAAGTAGGAGCTTTCGGCCGCATCGACCGTGACCCAGGTGAGCGAGTTATCTCTATCGCCTATTGCACTCTCATCAATGTGAAAGACTATGATGACAGCCTCCGTGTAGAACACGGATTGGAATGGGTTAGTCTGAACGAACTTCCAGAACTTTACTCAGACCACAAACTCATGATCCGCAACGCTATCGCACAGATACGCCGCCGCATCAATCATGAGCCATTAAGCTTCAAACTCCTCCCAGACCTCTTTACGCTGACACAGCTTCAGCATGTATTCGAGGCAGTAATAGGCGAAGAGATTGATAAGCGCAACTTCCGCAAACGCGTGAAGGATATCGACTTCATCGAGAAAACAGAACTCATCGATAAAGTCAACTCGAAACGAGGCGCCGCCCTCTACCGCTTCAACAAGAAAGCATACGAGGAAGACCCATCGTTCAACTTGAAATAGAATAAATAACTTAAAACAAAAGATATTATGTTAGAAGAATTAAAAGAAAAAGTGTTCAAGGCAAACCTTGATCTCGTTAAGCACAACCTCGTGCTCTTTACATGGGGTAATGTAAGTGGTATTGACCGCGAGAAAGGTCTGGTTGTCATCAAACCATCAGGCGTCGATTATGACACCATGAAGGCTAGCGATATGGTAGTGGTAGACTTGGAAACAGGTAAGGTAGTAGAAGGCGATCTGAATCCATCATCTGATACTCCAACCCACTTGGTTCTCTACCGCGCATTCCCAGAGTTGGGTGGCGTAGTTCATACTCACTCTACTTATGCTACCGCTTGGGCACAGGCTGGCTTAGACATCCCTAACATTGGTACAACTCATGCTGATTACTTCCACGATTGCATCCCTTGCACTGATGCTATGACAGAGGATATGATGGCAGAATATGAGCACAACACAGGTGTTGTCATCGTTGACCGTTTCAAGAAAGATAACATCAACCCAGTTCATACTCCTGGCGTATTGGTTAAGAACCATGGTCCTTTTACATGGGGTAAGGATGCAGACCAGGCTGTTTATCACGCAGTAGTAGCTGAACAGGTAGCAAAGATGGCTTTCATCTCATTCTCTGTGAATCCAAACACCACCATGAACCCATTGCTCGTAGAGAAGCACTTCAACCGCAAGCACGGTCCTAACGCTTACTACGGACAGAAAAAGCACTAATCAACAGTGTTTCAAATAAAGATAATAAATCACATAACAATAACAATTAATACAACAAACAATCATGATTAAAGCATTTGAAAATTTAGAGGTATGGTTTGTAACTGGTGCACAGCTTCTTTACGGAGGCGAAACAGTTAAGATAGTTGATGGTCACTCAAAGGACATGGTAGATGGTCTGAACAATAGTGGCATCATCCCAATCAAGGTAGTTTACAAGGGTACAGCTAACTCTTCTGCAGAAGTAGAGGCTGTCATGAAGGCTGCCAACAACGACGAGAAGTGTGTAGGTATCATCACATGGATGCACACCTTCTCTCCAGCTAAGATGTGGATCAAGGGCTTGCAGGCTCTCGAGAAGCCTCTCCTCCACTTCCACACTCAGTACAATGCAGAACTCCCTTGGGATTCTATCGATATGGATTTCATGAACCTCAACCAGTCAGCCCACGGCGACATCGAGTTCGGTCACATCTGCACCCGTATGCGCATCCCTAGAAAGGTAGTTGTAGGTTACTGGAAGAGCGAAGAGGCTCAGAAGCAGATTGCAACATGGGCTCGCGTAGCTGCAGGTGTTGCTGATGCTCACAACGTACGCTGCTTGATGTTCGGTATGAACATGAACAACGTTGCCGTAACAGATGGCGACCGCGTAGAGTTCGAACAACGCTTGGGTTACCATGTAGATTACTACCCAGTATCTTCACTCATGGAGTACTACAAGAAGGTAACTGATGCAGAGGCTGATGCTCTCGTTGAGGAGTACAAGAAGGAGTACACCATCAAGATCGATGAGTCTGGCGAGGAAGTATATTGGGAGAAAGTGAAGAACGCAGCTAAGGCTGAGATCGCTCTCCGTCGCGTATTGAAGGATGAGAACGCAGTAGCATTCACAACCAACTTCGATGACCTCGGCGATGCTGACATCAACGATCCAAACTTCTGCGGTTTCGACCAGATTCCTGGTTTGGCTTCACAGCGCCTGATGGCAGAGGGTTATGGTTTCGGTGCTGAGGGTGACTGGAAGACAGCTTGCCTCTACCGCACACTCTGGGTAATGAACCAGGGCTTGGAGAAGGGTTGCTCATTCCTCGAGGACTACACACTCAACTTCGCTGCCGACCGCACATCTAGCCTCCAGAGCCACATGCTCGAGGTTTGCCCATTGATCGCTACAGACAAGCCAAAGCTCGAGGTTCACTTCCTCGGCATCGGTATCCGCAAGCAGCAGACTGCCCGTTTGGTATTCACATCTAAGACAGGTAAGGGTGTTAAGGCAACTGTAGTTGACCTCGGCAACCGTTTCCGTCTCATCGCAAGTGAGGTAGAGTGCATCGAGCCAAAGGCAATGCCTAAGCTCCCTGTAGCTTCAGCTCTCTGGGTTCCACAGCCAACCTTCGAGATTGGTGCAGGTGCTTGGATCCTCGCTGGTGGTACTCACCACAGTGCATTCTCTTACGATATCACTGCTGAGTACTGGGAAGACTTCTGCGAGATTCTCGGTATTGAGTTCGTCAACATCGACAAGAACACAACTATCAGCAGCTTCAAGCAGCAGCTCCGCAACAACGAGATTTATTACATGCTCAACAAGGCATTGCGATAATTAAAGTAAAAAGTGAAGAACGAAGGGCTAAAAAGTAATGAAATTCAATACTTTACCCTTTGTTCTTTACATTAAACATTTAAAAGAAATGAGCGCAAAAACTATTATAGAATCCGGTAAGGCCATTCTCGGTATCGAGTTTGGATCTACCCGAATCAAGGCTGTCTTGATCGACACCGACAACAACCCTATCGCACAGGGTAGCTTTGAGTGGGAAAACCAGTTGGTTGATGGTCTCTGGACTTACAGCATCGACACAATTTGGAAAGGTTTGCAGGATTGTTATGCCGACCTCCGCAAGAACGTGAAGGCTGAATACGACTGCGAAATCAAGCAGTTGGCTGCCATCGGTATTTCTGCGATGATGCACGGCTACATGGCTTTCGGTAAGGATGAGAACATTCTCGTTCCTTTCCGCACATGGCGTAACACCAATACAGCCAAGGCTGCAGCTGAACTTTCAGAGCTCTTCCACTTCAACATCCCATTGCGTTGGAGTATCTCTCACGTATATCAGGCTATCCTGAATGGTGAGGACCACATTAACAAGATTAACTTCCTTACCACTCTCGCCGGTTATATCCACTGGCAGCTCACAGGCAAGAAGGTTTTGGGCGTAGGCGATGCATCAGGTATGCTCCCTATCGACTCTAACACCAACAACTACGATGCAGAGATGGTAGCTAAGTTCGATAAGCTCATCGAGCCTAAGAACCTGGGCTGGAAGATTCTCGACATTCTCCCTGAGGTACTGAACGCAGGCGAAGATGCTGGCGTATTGACCGAGGAAGGTGCAAAGAAGCTCGACCCATCTGGCACACTCCAGGCAGGCACCCCACTCTGTCCTCCAGAAGGTGATGCAGGTACTGGTATGGTAGCTACCAACGCTGTACGTCAGCGCACAGGTAACGTCAGTGCAGGTACATCTTCTTTCTCTATGATTGTATTGGAGAAAGCCTTGAGCCAACCTTACGAAGTCATTGATATGGTGACTACTCCAGACGGCAGTCCTGTAGCAATGGTTCACTGCAACAACTGTACTTCCGACCTCAATGCATGGGTAGGTTTGTTCAAGCAGTATCAGGAGTTGCTCGGTGTTCCAGTAGATATGAACGAGGTATTCGGCAAGCTCTACAACCACGCTCTTGAAGGCGATGCTGATTGCGGAGGATTGATTGCTTACAACTATATCTCTGGTGAGCCTGTAACAGGTCTCGCAGAAGGTCGCCCTATGTTCGTACGTTCTGCCAACGACCACTTCAACCTTGCCAACTTCATGCGTGCCAACCTCTATGCTTCAGTAGCTGTATTGAAGATTGGTAACGATGTATTGTTCAAGGACGAGAAGGTACAGGTAGATCGCATCACAGGTCATGGCGGTTTGTTCAAGACCAAGGGTGTAGGTCAGCGCATCCTCGCTGCAGCCATTAACTCCCCTATCTCTGTCATGGAGACAGCAGGCGAAGGTGGTGCATGGGGTATCGCCCTGCTCGCAGGTTATCTCGTTAACAACGAAGAGAAGTTGAGCCTGGCAGATTATCTCGACAAGAAGGTATTTGCAGGCAATACTGGTGTAGAGATTGCACCTACTGCCGAAGATGTAGCCGGTTTTGATAAATATATTGAAACCTACAAGGCTGGTCTTGCTATCGAAAAGGCAGCAGTTGAGAACAAAAAGTAAATAAACGATAAATACGTTTGTGGGGATTTCTCCTCCACAAACGTATTATACTTAAAATCGACAACAATTAATAAGAACAATGATGAAGAAACTTTTCGCTACCACATTGCTTTCAACAGCAGTTGCATTCTCAGCACAAGCTCAGGATGTAACAGGAACAATCCATGCCAACCAAGGAACACAGAAAATCAACAAAGAGATTTATGGCCAGTTTGCCGAGCATCTCGGAAGTTGTATCTATGGTGGTCTTTGGGTAGGTCCTGATTCTAAGATTCCTAACACTCAGGGTTACCGCAACGACGTGCTCCAAGCCCTCAAGGACCTGAAAGTGCCTGTATTAAGATGGCCTGGAGGATGCTTCGCTGACGAGTATCACTGGATGGATGGTATCGGTCCACGTGAAAAGCGACCAAAGATGCAGAACAACAACTGGGGTGGAACCATTGAGGACAACTCTTTCGGTACACACGAGTTTCTGAATCTCTGCGAGATGTTGGGTTGCGAGCCTTACATCAGCGGCAACGTGGGTTCCGGCACTGTTGAGGAATTGGCAAAGTGGGTGGAATATATGACCAGCGATGGAGATACTCCTATGGCAAAACTCCGCCGACAGAACGGCCGCGACAAGGCTTGGAAAGTAAAATACCTCGGTGTTGGTAACGAAAGTTGGGGCTGCGGTGGCAACATGCGTCCTGAGTATTATTCAGATCTCTTCCGCCGCTACTCTGTTTATTGCCGCAACTATGACGGAAACCAGCTCTATAAGATTGCATCTGGAGCGAGTGATTACGATTATAACTGGACTAAGGTATTGATGGACCGTATCGGCAACCGTGCCAACGCCATCTCTCTACATTATTATACAGTAACAGGCTGGACAGGCAGCAAGGGTTCTGCCACCAAGTTCAACAATGAGGATTACTACTGGACCATGGGCAAGGCGCTCGGCATAGAAGATGTCATCAAGAAGCACGAGGCTATCATGGACAAGGCTGATCCAAAGAAGCAGGTAGCCCTCCTCGTTGACGAATGGGGAACCTGGTGGGATGAGGAGCCTGGCACTATCAAGGGCCACCTCTATCAGCAGAACTGTATGCGCGATGCCTTCGTTGCTGCACTCTCGCTGAATGTATTCCACCGCCATACAGAGCGTGTGAAGATGACCAATATCGCACAGATTGTCAATGTGCTCCAGTCAATGATTCTGACTGATACAAAGGGAACAGGTCACATGGTTCTGACTCCAACCTATCATGTATTCAACATGTACAAGGACTTCCAGGAGGCAACCTATCTCCCAATGGATGTAAAGTGCGACTCTATGGATGTTCGCGGCGATGATCACGCAAGAGATGGAAGAAAGATTCCATTGGTATCTACTTCAGCAGCCAAGAAGGCAGATGGAACCATTGTGGTTGCTCTTGCCAATGTCAGTCTTGACAAGGCTCAGCAGGTAGAGTTTAATCTGGATGGTGCAGCTGCTCCAAAAACTGTAACAGGACAGATTCTTTCCTGCAACAAGGTGAGCGATTACAACGACTTTGCACACCCGGATGTAGTGAAGCCTGCAGTTTTTAAGGATGCAAAAGTAAAGAAAAACACCCTTAAGGTAAAAATTCCTGCAAAATCTATCGTAGTTTTGAAAATAAAATAGTATCTTTGAAGGCGAAAAAGGAAGTATCCTTCTTTTGAGTAGCCTTCAGAGCTAGAAAAACAAGAATATTTCAGCAGAAATAACAACAATAATTAATATAAAATTATGAACGACATTAAAGTAATGAATCATGCAGCTGATAACATCCGTATCTTGGCTGCTTCAATGGTAGAAAAGGCAAACTCAGGTCACCCAGGTGGTGCTATGGGTGGTTCTGATTTCATCAACGTACTCTTTGCTGAGTACTTGGTATATGATCCAGCAGACCCAACATGGACAGGTCGTGACCGTTTCTTCCTCGACCCAGGTCACATGAGCCCTATGCTCTATGCTGGTTTGGCTTTGCGCGGTTTCTTCTCAATGGAAGACCTCAAGCAGTTCCGCCAGTGGGGTTCTGTAACTCCTGGTCACCCAGAGCTCGACCTTCAGCGTGGTATCGAGAACTCATCTGGTCCTCTCGGTCAGGGTCATGCCCTCGCAGCTGGTGCAGCTGTTGCAGAGAAGTTCCTCGAGGCTCGTCTGGGTTCAACCATGATGCAACACAAGATCTACGCATACATCTCTGATGGTGCTGTAGAGGAAGAGATTTCTCAGGGTGTTGGTCGTATCGCCGGTAACCTCGGTCTGAACAACCTCATCATGTTCTACGATTCTAACGATATCCAGCTCTCTACAGAGTGTGGCGTTGTAATGAACGAGGATACTGAGATGAAGTACAAGGCTTGGGGCTGGAATGTCATCAAGATCAACGGTAACGACGTAGCTCAGATTCGTGAGGCGCTCGATGCTGCCCAGAAGGAACAGGACCGCCCTACCCTCATCATCGGTAAGACCGTAATGGGTAAGGGTGCTCTCCGCGCAGACGGAACAAGCTACGAGGCTTGCATCAATACTCACGGCGCTCCTCTCGGTGGCGACGCATACGTAAATACAATCAAGAACCTCGGTGGTGATCCTGAGAATGCATTCGTTATCTTCGACGATGTGAAGGAAATCTACGCTAAGCGTGCTGAGGAGTTGAAGAAGATCGTAGCAGAGCGCAAGGCTGCAGAGGCTGAGTGGCGCAAGGCTAACCCAGAGAAGGCTGCTCAGATGGATGAGTGGTTCAGCGGCAAGGCTCCTAAGGTAGACTGGAGCAAGGTTGAGCAGAAGGCTGGTTCAGCTACACGTGCAGCATCTGCTGCTTGTCTCGGTGTTTTGGCAGAGCAGGTTCCTAACATGATCTGTGCATCTGCTGACCTCTCTAATTCTGATAAGACTGATGGTTTTCTGAAGAAGACCAAGAGCATCGTTCGCGGTGACTTCTCTGGTGCTTTCTTCCAGGCAGGTGTTGCAGAGTTGACTATGGCTGATATGTGTATCGGTATGATGCTCCATGGTGGTGTGGTTGCAGCAATGGGTACATTCTTCGTATTCTCTGATTATATGAAGCCAGCTGTACGTCTCGCAGCCCTGATGCAGGTTCCAGTTAAGTTCATCTGGACTCACGATGCATTCCGCGTTGGTGAGGATGGACCTACTCACGAGCCAGTTGAGCAGGAGGCACAGATCCGCTTGATGGAGAAGTTGAAGAACCACGCAGGCAAGGACAGCGTTCGCGTATTCCGTCCAGCTGATGCTGACGAAACTACAGTTTGCTGGAAGCTCGCTATGGAGAATGTTGAGACTCCTACAGCTCTCATCTTCTCTCGCCAGGGCATCGCTAAATTGCCAGAGGGTAATGATTACGAGCAGGCTGCTAAGGGTGCTTACATAGTAGCAGGCAGCGACGAGAATCCAGACGTTATCTTGGTAGCTAGCGGTTCTGAGGTTTCTACATTGGAGGCTGGTTGCGATGCTTTGCGTGCTGACGGCATCAAGGTTCGCGTGGTAAGTGCTCCATCAGAGGGCTTGTTCCGTGGTCAGAGCAAGGAATATCAGGAGAGCGTATTGCCAAAGAACGCTAAGATCTTCGGTATGACTGCCGGTCTTCCTGTAACTCTCGAGGGTCTCGTAGGCGCTAATGGTAAGGTTTGGGGTATGGAGAGCTTCGGTTTCTCAGCTCCTTACAAGGTACTTGATGAGAAGCTCGGTTACACAGGCGAGAACGTTTACAAGCAGGTAAAGGCTTTCTTGGCTGAAGCTTAATTAGTTTGATAAGTTAGGAGTTAGAAGTTTGGTATCAGTTTTTGTCATCAGGCAATCATCTGGTTTACAGCATCTAACTCCTATCACTCTTTTATATTAACCTTGTGATGTAATGAAGAGTTTGCTCTTCGTTCTTCACTTAAAAACTTAAGTATTATGGAAGTAAAGACAGTTGGTATTGCATGCGATCACGCAGGTTTTCCATTGAAGCAATTCGTATTGGAATATTTGGAAAAGAAGGGTTATCCTGTAAAGGATTATGGTACATACAGCGATGCGAGTGTAGACTATCCTGACTTCGGTCATGCTCTTGCTAAAGGCATTGAGAGCGGCGAAGTATATCCAGGTATCGGCATTTGCGGCAGCGGCGAAGGTATCGCCATGACATTGAATAAGCATCAGGGTGTACGTGCCGGATTGGCATGGTGCAAGGAGATTGCTCATTTGGTTCGTCAGCACAACGATGCCAACGTATTGGTACTTCCAGGTCGTTTCGTAGACAACAAGACCGCCGAGGCTATTCTCGACGAGTTCTTTGCCACAACATTCGAGGGTGGCCGTCACGAGCGTCGCGTCAAGAAGATTCCTGTTCAGCAGTAAAGTTCTGAATGGATAAAAAAGAATTAAGGCTGAGTCATCGCATGATGGCTCAGCCTATTTTTATGGAAGACGGACATACCAAGAAGATTTTTACGACACATGAACAACTTCAATAAATGCACACAAGCGTAAGATACAATCGCAAAATACGGAAGAAGTTGTCGGAAAAGACAGATGAAGTTGTCGGAAAAGATAGTATAGGTTATCGGAGAAGTTAACTCCGTAGGCCGCACAACAGCTGTTGTGCGCTTGCATAACAGCTGATATGCGCTCGCACAACACCTGTTGTGCATGCGTAGACCAGCTGATGGGCGCCTACAGCAAACCAACATTTCTCGCTGATGTTTTTACCAATCATTTTGCCACAAAAAACACAGTCCTATTTGTTATCTTACCGGAACAACCCTATCTCAAAGAAATAAAAAAAGGGATGCCACACTAGGTGACATCCCCCTATGAGAATCAAATACTTATTTGAAGCTTAAACTTTACTTGCTCTCAGCCTCAGCCTGCTTGGTTTCTGCTGCGTTAGGACCATAGTAGCCATAGTAAGCCTGGTAACGGGTGTAACCCCAGTTAGCCTGAGCCTTCTCTGGATCGAGCTGCTTAGCCTTGTCGAGAACCTTGATAGCCTCCTGGTAAACAACCTTGCGGCCGTTAGGATCCTGCAAGTTACCAGCCTTGCTGTTGTAGCAAGCACCCAGATAAGTAAGAACAACTACGTTATCCTCCTTTGCAGCAAGAGCCTGCTTCAAACACTTGATAGCGTTGTCTGCATCGTTCTTCTGGATATACATCATACCCTTGTTGGCAAGAGCTACAAAGTTGTTAGGGTTCTTTGCAATAGCTGCGTCCAAAAGTTCAGTCTGCTCCTTCTCCATCTTCAATGAAGAGTACATAGAGTTCAAACCATCGAGAACAACCTCATTGGTCTCGTCCTTTGCAAAGATATCCTTGAGCTTGTTAACATAGGCAAGAGAATCCTCGTGAGTCTTCAAGCCGTCCTTCATTACATAGAGCTTGAGGTTGAGGGCATCCTTAGCCTCCTTCTCACTCTTCATGGCGATGTCGCAATACTTCTCGCAACGGGCAGCATCCTTAGCCTGGTATGCATAACGGGCTGCAAAGAGAGCTACCTGACCGATATAGTCCTTCTCGCTATCCTTCTGCTTCTGGTCTACAGAAGCGAAGAGAGGCTCATTGTCTGTATCGAGGAATGCACCCCAATACTTCAATACCTCATCAGCCTTACTGTTCTGAGCTGCAGTCTGACCCGCATTAACGAGCTGAACACGAGCACCCCATACACGGCTAGCGTTGTTGTTAAACTTAGGAGCAACCTTACCCTTAGCATTAGGAAGCTGGTCGTACTTGTAGCACTCAATAGCATTGATCAATGCATTGTAAGCGCCCTCAGACATAGCAGCCTCGTCAACCGGGTCGTTCTTCTTCATGATCTGATTGGTCTGCTGGATGCTCTGCTGGTCGTTGAACTGCTTCATAGCGAGATCAACGAGCTTGTTGTAAGCCTTGGCCTTCTCTGCATCGTTAGCCATCTGACCCAAATTCTGCTTAACCAAAGCCTCAGCCTCGGCATAAGACTTAGCCTTCATGACAGCCTTGAGAGCGTCACTGTCGCCTGCGAATGCTGATGTGGCACCTAGTACCATCATTGCAGCTACTAAAAACTTTTTCATTTTTCTTAATGAGTTTAAAAGTTGTTGTTATTTATTTTTACGCGTCTTTTCTTTTATTCGAAATCTACGTTGCCCGAATCGGTATCCTCAGCTTCAGATGCTTCGTCAGCGAGATGAGCCTCAGCCTCGGCAGCCTCTTCGGCAGTCTTGGCACCTACGGTATCATTCTCTATCTCCTCGCTCTTCTTAGCCCAGGCAGAACGGCTCTCCTCTTCTACAGAAGCCTCGAGCTCAGAACTCATCACCTTGCATACGCTGGCAATGACATCATTCTTCTTGGCAAGATTGATGAGGCGTACACCCTGGGTAGCACGGCCCATGACACGGCAATCGGCTACGGCAAGACGAATTACGATACCACTCTGGTTGATAATCATGAGGTCGTTATCATCGGTTACGTTCTTGATAGCTACCAGTCGACCGGTCTTGTCGGTAATATTCAGTGTCTTCACACCCTTACCGCCACGCTTGGTAACGCGGTAATCGAGTACATCAGAACGCTTACCATAACCCTGCTCGCTCACTACCATCACGGTTTCCTTCTCAGGATCGTTGACAACAATCATACCTACTACAGCATCATTACCCTCATCGAGGCGCATACCACGAACACCGGTAGATGTACGGCCCATTGTACGGATTTCGTTCTCGTCGAAACGGACAGCACGACCATTGCGGTTGGCAATAATCAGTTCGTTATGACCATTTGTCAGACGAACATCTACCACCTCATCGCCCTCTACGATGTTGATAGCAATCACACCATTGGCACGTGGACGGGAATATGCCTCCAGACAGGTCTTCTTCACGGTACCGTTCTTGGTAGCGAAGACTACATAATGGTTGTTGATGAACTCAGCATCATTCAAACCTCTCAGACGGAGGAATGCATTCACCTGGTCATCGCTCTCGATGTTGAGGAGGTTCTGGATGGCACGGCCCTTGGAGTTGCGGTCACCCTCAGGAATCTCGTAACACTTCAACCAGTAGCAGCGGCCCTTCTTGGTGAAGAACAGCATGGTCTGGTGCATGGTAGCAGGATAAATATACTCGGTGAAGTCCTTATCACGGGTACGGGCTCCCTTAGAACCTACTCCACCACGAGCCTGCTCACGGAACTCTGACAATGGGGTGCGCTTGATATATCCGAGATGACTCACGGTGATAACCACTGGGTCGTTTGGATAGAAGTCTTCTGGATTGAACTCATGGTCATCAGGCTTAATCATGGTGCGACGTGCGTCACCATACTTCTCCTTCACCTCGTTGAGTTCGTCCTTCATTACCTTCTTGCAGAGTTCAGGATCGTTCAGAATCTGGTTCAAGTAGTCGATGGTCTTCATCAACTCGTTGAATTCATTGTGCAACTGCTCCAGACGCAAGCCTGTCAACTGGCTGAGGCGCATATCCACGATGGCCTTACTCTGAAGTTCATCGAGTTCGAAGCGCTTCTCCAAGTTGCGCTGAGCATCAGAAGGAGTCTTGCTGGCTCTGATAATATGTACCACCTCATCGATGTTGTCGCAGGCAATGATCAAGCCCTCGAGAATATGAGCACGCTCCTGAGCCTTCTTCAGTTCGAACTGGGTGCGGCGGATCGTAACATCATGACGATGCTCTACGAAATACTTCACACATTCCTTCAAGCTCAAAAGACGTGGACGACCATTAACAAGAGCAATGCAATTCACTGAGAATGAACTCTGAAGAGCTGTCAGCTTAAAGAGTTTGTTCAGAAGAACATTGGCATTAGAATCACGCTTTACATCAACAACGATACGCATACCCTGACGGCCAGACTCATCGTTTACGTTAGCTATGCCATCTACTCTGCCTTCCTTGGCAAGGTCAGCAATAGCCATCACGAGCTGCTCCTTGTTAACACCATAAGGAATCTCGGTGATAACAATCTTATCATGGTTTTCACCACTTTCAATCTCGGCAGTGGCACGAACCACGATTCTGCCTCGACCTGTTTCGTATGCATCCTTCACACCCTGTATACCATAGATGGTAGCACCGGTTGGGAAGTCAGGAGCAGGGATATACTGCATCAATCCATCGGTGTCGATGTCAGGATTATCGATATATGCACAGCAACCGTCAATTACCTCACCCAGGTTGTGGGTAGGCATATTGGTAGCCATACCTACGGCAATACCATTACCACCATTTACCAGAAGATTAGGAATCTTGGTAGGCATCACGGTAGGTTCCTGCAGGGTATCATCGAAGTTGTTGGTCATATCAACCGTTTCCTTGTCAAGGTCGTCCATGATATGCTCACCCATCTTGGAGAGGCGGCACTCAGTATAACGCATGGCAGCAGGAGAGTCACCGTCAACAGAACCGAAGTTACCCTGTCCGTCAATCAAGGTATAACGCATGTTCCACTCCTGTCCCATACGCACCAGAGCGCCGTAAACAGAAGAGTCACCGTGAGGGTGATACTTACCGAGCACCTCACCAACAACACGCGCACATTTCTTATAAGGTTTGTCACTGGTGTTTCCAATGCCGAGCATACCGTAAAGAATACGGCGGTGCACAGGCTTGAAACCATCGCGTACATCAGGGAGGGCACGAGCCACGATAACTGACATCGAATAATCGATGTAGCTCGACTTCATCTCCTCCTCAATGTTGATCTTCATGATTCTATCATGATCCATTGTCTGATTTTCGTCCATTTCTTATATTAATGTATTATTGTTTATTCGTTACTTTCAAAACGCCTGTTTTCCATCCGGAAATCGCGTTTAAGGGCATTTCCTTGCGTTCTAAGCCGTTTTACCCTTTTGAAATTCCCGACAAAGATACAAAAAAAAATGATACTAAAACGCTTTAGAGGCGAAAAATCGCATTATTTTAGCATTATTTGTATTTTAACAATGCAAAAAAGTTGGCATATCATTTGCTATTTTTGAAAATAATGTGTACTTTTGCACTGAGATATTTAAAAATATAAGCAAATATGATAAATCCGTTTTCACATATACAGGACATACTGAACAGAAGTAGCAAAGAAGCAGCACGCACCTTGGGAAGTGAAATCAGCGTGGAGCATCTGATGCTGAGTCTGATCAGCCAGAACGACAGCGATGTCAACAAGCTCCTGAAGGGCGCAGACATCAGTCCGATGGCTTTCAGCGGAGTTCTTAACAGCAAACTGGAAAAGCGTGTGGAAGAAACTCCTGCCGATAACGTGAAGGAGAACAGCCACATCCCATTCAGCCAGATAACAGACAGCATTATCAGAGACTCTATCCGCGAGGCAAACAACTACGAGCACTCCAAGATTGTAGAGCCAAGACATCTGCTGCTTGCCATCTTGAGAAATGACAAGAACCCTGTAGCCAACTGGCTGAGTCAACTGGGCTTAAGCTACGACCGTGCCATCGAAATGCTCTATCCTACTGACAAGGATGATGAGCAGAAGACAGAAGAGCCGAAGGATTTCAAAATGGAACCACAAACACCAGATTCAGAAATCCCTGATGCTGACAAGCAGGAGGAAGCAGAGAACCTGGAGATGGCTGGTGGAATAGAAGCAGAAGATGACTACAACGAGAAGAACGACATGATGGAAACTGACGAAGAGCCATTCGATATGGAAAAGGACCAGAACCCGATGAGGCTGTCTACCCGTTCAAATGGAACTCCGCGCAAAAAGAGCAGCACCCCTACCATCGACAAATTCAGTTTCGACCTGACCAAGGCTGCAGCCGAAGGAAAGCTGGATCCTGTCGTGGGCAGAGAGAAGGAGATTCAGCGCGTGCTCGAGATTCTGGGTCGCAGAAAGAAGAACAACCCAGTATTAATAGGTGAACCGGGCGTAGGAAAGAGTGCCATCGTAGAAGGACTGGCACAACTCATCAACAACCAGGAAACATCGCCTATGTTCTTCAACAAGCGTCTGATTAGTCTCGACCTGACTGCCATCGTTGCAGGAACCAAATTCCGCGGACAGTTTGAAGAGCGCATCAAGAATGTCATCAAGGAACTGGAGAACCATCCGGAAATCATCATCTTCATAGATGAGATTCATACCATGATAGGCGCCGGTTCCGGTGAAGGAAGCATGGATGCTGCCAACATTCTGAAGCCAGCCTTGGCAAGAGGTGTCATCCAGTGTATCGGCGCCACCACGCTCGACGAGTATCGCAAGAGTATCGAGAAAGATGGAGCCCTGGAGCGCCGTTTTCAGAAGGTTATCGTTGAACCAACAACACGCGAAGAGACCCTGCAGATACTTCACAACATCAAGGAACATTACGAGAAGCACCACTGTGTGAGATATACAGACGAGGCTCTCGAGACATGTGTCAAACTGACAGAGCGCTATATCACCGACCGCCTCTTCCCAGACAAGGCTATCGACGTGATAGATGAAGCCGGCTCGCGCGTACATATTAATAATGCAAGTGTTCCTGCTCCATATATCAAGCTGGAAAAAGAACTGAAAAAGATAATCAGCAAGAAGCAGCAGGCTGTAGCAAACCAGAACTTCGAGATGGCAGCCTCATGCAGAGATGCCCAGACCAAGATCGAGAAAGAGATTGAGGACATGAAGGCGCAATGGCAGCAGGGAGAGATTGGCGAATATGTTGAGGTGACAGCCGAAGACATTGCCAACGTTATCAGCATGATGACCGGCGTACCAGCCCAACGCATGGCAGAGGGTGAAAGCAAACGTCTGAAAGATCTGGAACACAACCTGAAGCACAAGGTGATTGCTCAGGATAATGCCATCAACAAGATGGTAAAGACCATTCTGAGGAACCGTGTAGGCTTGCGCGACCCTAACCATCCTATTGGCGTATTCATGTTCCTGGGTCCTACAGGTGTAGGTAAGACCTATCTTGCCCAGAAACTTGCCGAGGAAATGTTTGGTTCGAAAGATTCACTCATCAGAATAGACATGAGCGAATTCTCCGAGAGTTTCAACACCTCACGTCTGGTAGGTGCACCTCCAGGATACGTAGGCTATAACGAAGGTGGACAGCTGACCGAAAAGGTACGCCGCAAACCATACAGCATCGTATTGCTCGACGAAATAGAGAAAGCCAACAGCAAGGTATTCAACCTGCTCTTACAGGTACTCGACGAAGGCAGACTTACCGATGGTAACGGCAGACTCATCGACTTCCGCAACACCATCATCATCATGACCTCTAATGCAGGAACCCGCCAGCTGAAAGATTTCGGCAGAGGCGTCGGCTTTACTTCTGCAGGTATAAAAGGCGGATTGGCGATGGATGAGAAAGACAAGGAGTATGCCCGCAGCATCGTCCAGAAGAGTCTGAGCAAGCAGTTTGCTCCAGAGTTTCTGAACCGCCTCGACGACATCATCACCTTCGACCAGTTGGATCTCAATGCCATCAAGCGCATCATCGACCTCGACCTGGAAGGACTGGTCAAGAGAATAGAAGACTTGGGATTCCATTTCCAGATTACCGAAAAGGCAAAGGAGATGGTAGCCAAGAAGGGATACGATGTACAGTTTGGTGCCCGCCCACTCCGCCGCGCCATCCAGACCTACATTGAAGATTCCGTTTGCGAGATGTTACTCGATGGCACAATGAAGCCAGGCGACACCATCTCGGTAGGCAAAAATTCGAAAAAAGAAGAATTAACATTCAAGAAACTATAATCAGAAGAGGGACTATCCACTAGCGATAGTCCCTCTTTTATTATGAACCCGGTATAGCAACCAACGAACTTTAGTTAATAAGAGTTAACCACAAGAAAAGTTTAGGCAATAATTTCTTATTTCAAAAAATATTCATTACCTTTGCATCTGCTTTTGGGCAAAAAGCCATGATGGCTCAGTTGGTAGAGCAACGCATTCGTAATGCGTGGGTCGCGGGTTCGAGTCCCGCTCGTGGCTCTTTCTTGTGAAAGGAGTTAGTATTTTCCTTCGCGAGATTAGCACATCGGTAGTGCACGGGCTTCCCAAGCCTGTGAGGCGGGTTCGACTCCCGTATCTCGCTCAGAACATCAGTAACCCAGGGTTGAACCCTGGGTTTCTTGTTTTTATTAACATCTTTTCAGCCTTCTATAGCAACAAAATCACTTTTTTCGAGTTATTATATAAATTAAACTAAGATAAAAGAATAATAATGAAGAAACATATCATACTTGTACTGGCGCTCGTCCTGTCTTCAGGACCACTTTTCGCACAGAGTTCACACATGACCGATGATCAGGTCATGAGCTTTGTGGTGAAAGAACATGAGCGTGGCACATCCAATTCACAGATTGTTACCAAACTGATGCAGCAAGGCGTAGACATCTCCCAGATTCGACGTGTACGCAATAAGTATCAGAAGATGTCGCAGCAGAACGAGCTCTACAGCACAACCGCTGCAGGAAATGCAGGCAACAAGAGAATGCGGACCAACAATGGTAAGCAAAGAGAAGATTACCAGGACAAGGACAATGAGAAGCAGGTTTCAACCTATAGCAATTATCGCATCCAGAGCAAACAGAACGACAGCTACTATTCATCTTATGATGAGAATAATCCTGACTATGCTAACTTCAGCAAGGAGATGAATGCACTGGTTCCAGATACAGCTACCATGGTTAAACAGATGCAGGCTGAACTCGGCATCAAGCGCAACAAGGTATTCGGCCGTGACATCTTTAATAACAAGGATCTCAGTTTCGAGCCAAATATGAACATCGCCACCCCACAGAACTATCGACTGGGACCTGGCGATGCGGTTATCATCGACATCTATGGTGCCTCACAGAAAACCATCGAGAGTACCGTTTCGCCAGATGGTGAGGTAACCATCGAGGGTTATGGACCAGTCAGCGTTTCAGGCTTGACCGTAGCTCAGGCTAATGCCCGCCTACGCAATACCGTGGGCAGCAGATACCGTTCAAGTCGCATCAAACTCACTGTAGGACAAACCAAGACCATCATGGTTAACGTAATGGGCGAGGTTAAGATTCCGGGCACCTATACCCTCTCAGCCTTCGCCACCGTATTCCATGCACTCTACATGGCTGGCGGAACCAACGATCTGGGTACATTGCGAAACATCAAGGTATACAGACACAACAAACTGGTAACGGTTGTTGACATCTACGACTACATTCTGAACGGCAAACTGACGGGTAATGTCCGTCTTGCCGACAACGATGTTATCGTAGTAGGTCCATACGACTGTCTCGTAACCATTGCCGGAAAGGTTAAGCGCCCGATGATTTACGAAATGAAGAAGAACGAGAGTGTCAATTCCCTTCTGAAGTATTCCGGCGGTTTTACAGGCGATGCTTATAAGAAATCAGTAAGACTGAACCGCAAGACAGGCAGAGAACATGCCGTATATAATGTTGGGGAGTTCGACTTCTCAAGTTTCCGCATCGATGACGGCGACTCAATCAGCGTAGACAGCATCCTGCCACGCTACGCCAACACCGTAGAGGTGAAAGGAGCCGTATTCCGTCCGGGCATGTACAATCTCGGCGAAGAAATCAACAGCGTACGCACCCTTGTAGAGCATGCCGAAGGATTGACTGAGGAGGCATTCACTAACCGTGCCGTAATGCACCGTATGAAGTCTGACCGCTCGCTCGAAGTAATAAGTGTAGACATCGCCGGCATCATGAACGGCAAGACTCCAGATATCCCATTGAAGGAGAACGATGTCCTCTTCATTCCTACCCGACAGGAAAAGATTGTAGAGCGCACCCTCACCATCCGTGGCGAAGTGCAGTATCCAGGAGTTTACCAATATGCCGACAATGAGACCCTCGAAGACTTCGTTCTTCAGGCAGGCGGCTTGACCGACAAGGCTTCAACCGTTAATGTAATGGTAAGCCGTAGAGTGATGGATGCCAAGGCTTTACGTCCAGACAGCGTTATCGCCAAGACCTACACCCTATCTCTTAAAGACGGCTTCGTTATCGACGGCACCCCTGGCTTCAAGCTGATGCCATTTGATGAGGTAATGATTCGTCAGAGTCCGGCGTATGTAGAGCAGCAGAACGTATCAATTACCGGTGAAGTGATGTTTGCCGGTCTCTATACATTAGACCATCGCAACGCCCGCCTGAGTGAACTTTTCAAGAAGGCAGGTGGAGCTACCGACCAGGCATACCTCAAGGGCGCCCGCATCATCCGCAAAGCCAACGAACAAGAGAAGCAGCGCATGGAGGCAGTATTGAAGATGCAGCGCGAAGAGCTGCAGAAAAATCTTCTGCAGCTAGCCTCCAGCAGCAACAATGCCAGTGCCATCTTGCAGAACTCTAAGGATGTAGAACGCACCAACATAGAGAAGTTCAACGTACCTAGCGAATACCCTGTAGGTATCGATCTTCCTGAGGCACTGGCGAACCCAGGCAGTGATGCCGACATCATCTTACGAGAGGGCGACCGTCTGGTCATTCCTCAGTACAATGGTACGGTAAAGATCAATGGTGCCGTAATGTTTGCCAATACGGTAGCCTACGAAAAGGGCAAGAAGGCAAGCTATTACATCGATCAGGCTGGTGGTTTTGCCTCAGATGCATTAAAGAGCAAGGCATACATCATCTATATGAATGGCAAGGTAGCCAAGCTCTCTCATGGTGCCAAAGTGCAGCCAGGCAGCGAGATTGTCGTCCCAGCTAAACTGAAGCGCAAGATGAGTACCGCAGAAATGATGAGTATGGGAAGCAGCATAAGCAGCATCGCCGCCATGATTGCTACGATTGCTAATATGAGTAAGTAAGAATAATCAAACACCTATAAAAGAGGAGTCATTTTATGAAATATCCTATAGGAATACAAGATTTCGAAAAGCTACGTACAAATGGATATTCGTATGTAGATAAGAGCCGATTCGTGTACAAGTTGGCGACAGAGGGAGAATACTATTTCCTCAGTCGTCCACGCCGATTCGGAAAGAGTCTCTTTCTGTCTACTTTGGAAGCATACTTCCAGGGTAAGAAGGAACTCTTCGAGGGCTTAGCCATATATGACTTGGAGACAGAATGGAAGAAATATCCTATCTTCCATATTGATCTCAACACAGCCAACTTTCGAGAGAAAGACAGTCTGTACACAGTTCTTAATGACTACCTCACAACTTGGGAAAGCAAATATGGAACCCGTGAGTCAGAAGCCACACTTGCCCTTCGTTTCAAGGGTGTGATAGCACGAGCTGCAGAGAAAGAAGGATGCGGTGTCGTTATTCTTATCGATGAATACGACAAACCTATACTTCAGACCTTGCGCGACCCAGAGTTGCAGGCTGAACACCGTGCACAGCTGAAAGCATTCTATTCGGTATTGAAGACACAAGACCGATATATCAAGTTTGCATTCCTCACAGGTGTTACCAAGTTTGGCAAGGTTAGCGTGTTCAGCGACCTCAACAACCTGATGGACATCTCGATGGACCACCGCTATATTAGCATCTGCGGAATGACAGAGAAGGAACTGCTTACGAATTTCAAGGAAGGTATCAACGAATTAGCCGAAGCCAATGGCGATACAGAAGAAGCCACAATAGCAAAACTGAAGGCAAGATACGACGGATATCATTTCGAGGAGAATACAATAGGAATCTATAACCCATTCAGTGTACTGAACACTTTGTCAAGACTTCGCTATAAAGACTACTGGTTTGAGACTGGCACACCCACATTTCTAGTTGACTTGCTGAAAATGCACAACTATCGTTTGCCAGACATGACAAAGGAAAGGGTATCAGACGATGTAATCAACAGCGTGGATTCACTGTCAACCAATCCGATACCTGTGATATACCAGAGTGGTTATCTCACAATCAAAGGCTATGACGAAAGGTTTAAGAAATACCTACTAGGCTTCCCTAACAAAGAAGTGGAAGAAGGTTTTCTTAACTTTCTGCTGCCGCTATATTGTTCAGCAGGTGACCGTTCCGCCTTTATGGTTGATGAGTTTGTGAAGGATGTGGAAGCAGGACATGTTGAACAATTTATGAATCGGCTTACCGCTTTCTTTGCAGATAACAGCTATCAGGTAGCAGGCGAAGCAGAACTTTACTTCCAAAATTCCCTATATCTCATTTTTAAGATTATGGGATTCCACACACAGGTAGAAATACCGACAAGTGATGGCAGGATGGACGTTCTCATTCAAACTTCCGACTACATTTACATCATCGAATGCAAATTAGATGGAAGCGCCGAAGAAGCTCTGCAACAGATAGAAGTCAAAAACTATGCAGCTCCTTTCGCTATGGATAAGCGAACAGTTGTCAAGCTAGGCATCAACTTCTCCAGCAAGACAAGAGGAGTTGAGAGCTGGAAGCAGAGATAAGTTAGCAGCATCGCCGCCATGATTGCTACGATTGCTAATATGAGTAAGTAAACAAAAGAATAACGAAGAAAATGGATAATAATAATTCAGTTAAACAAATTGATGTAACAGCCATCATAAAAGCAATGATAAAAAACAGGAAAGCTTATTTTATAGGCATACCTGTCTCATTCATTTTATCTATCCTAATTATCATATGCGTGCCTAGACATTACAAAAGCACAGCTAAACTTGCTCCAGAGTTATCAAGTTTTAGTACTGGTTCCTTGGGGGAACTTGCCTCTTCTTTTGGTTTCGACATAGGTAGCTCTTCTTCTAACGAAGATGCCATTTTCCCTGAATTGTATCCAGACTTGATTGAATCTAATGATTTCCTTACAAGCTTATTTGATGTCAAAGTCAAGTCACTTGACGGGACCATCAACACCACCTACTATGACTACCTTGCTACAAAACAAAAATATCCATGGTGGACTAAAACGATTAATCGTATAAAAATATTGTTTACAACAAAAGATACGACAAGTAGCACTAGTAGTACAGTAAATCCTTTCAGACTAACCAAAAGACAGGATCAAATAGCAAGGAGCATTGCAGATAAAGTTTCATGTACAGTAGATAAGAAGAACTATGTGATTTCCATATCTGTAGAAGCACAAGATCCCCTTATTTGCGCAACTTTAACTGATACGGTACAAGCTAGATTACAACAATTTATCACAGATTACCGTACAAGTAAAGCACGCAAAGATTTAGAGTACTATCAAAAACTCTGTTCTGAAGCAAAAAGCAAATATGAAAAGGTTAGACAGACATATGGTAGCTATGCTGATGCCAACAATGACATCATATTGGAATCCTATAAATTGAAAGAAAATGACTTGGAAAATGAAATGCAGTTACTCTATAATAATTATACTGCATTACAAGCTCAAGTTCAGCAAGCTCGTGCTAAATTAACACTTCAAACACCAGCTTTTACAACGCTACAAAGTGCCTCCGTACCTTTAAAACCCGCAGGTCCAAAAAGAATGTTGTTTGTAATTGGAATGACTTTTTTGACCTTCATGATTATTACATTTTTTTCTATTAGAAAAGTTATATTTGGAGAAATCGATTAAATATGTATGCAAATTGTAAAGACATACAAAACCGTTCTAAGCGAATAGCATCCAATACATTGGTGCTATTCGCAAGAATGCTTATTATCACCTTCGTCAATCTCTATACGGTACGTTGGGTATTGGCAGGACTTGGCACAGAAGACTATGGTATCTTCAATGCCGTGGCAGGCGTGGTGACAGCAAGCACATGCATCAGCAGTGTACTTGCCCTATCCACCCAACGCTTTTATTCTTTCGCAATGGGTAAAGGAGAATCAGACAGATTAAAGGAGATTTTCTCCGTGAGCCTCAACATAGTCGTGATGATAGCTCTCGTTCTGTTAGTCCTATTTGAGATTGTTGGTCCCTGGTTGATATCTACACAACTCACCATTCCTGTGGAACGTATGGAAGCGGCACAATGGATTCTTCAGTTTTCCCTGTTTTCTTTCATATTCACCCTCCTGCAGATACCATTCATCGGTGCAGTCTTTGCCAATGAGAATATGGGATACTATGCTCTGATTTCTACTATCGACTGCATTGTGAAACTCCTTATTGCCTACTGCATCGGCATAACTGGTGGAGATGATTTAGTGTATTATGGAGCAGCATTAATGCTCGAAGCATTTATGGTTATGATGCTTTACGTTATCATTGCCAGAAGGAAGTATCCTGAATGTAAATATACCATCGTAAAGAAGAAGACTCTATACAAGGAGCTTTTCTCTTTCTCCGGCTGGTCATTCTATGGAGCTTTGGCAGGTGTAGGCATGACTCAGGGAAGTACCATTATTCTGAATGTGTTCTTCGGACCAATCATCAATGCAGCCTTTGGAATCGCCAATCAGATTTACAATGCCATCAACACGCTTACCAATAGTGTGGTCATTGCTTTCCGACCTGCGATGATCAAAGCATATTCGTCGAACGAGAATGGATATCTAGAGCTGCTTTTTTTTGCTAGCAGCAAGGCAATACTCTATTTGCTGTCGATGGTTCTCATCCCATTCATCTTCGAAGCAGAGACGTTGCTCACACTTTGGTTAGGAGAATGTACACCTATCATGGTCTTGTTTGCCCGGCTCTATGCGGTTTACACAATATGTCTGGCGTTACATAATCCAATAACGACTATTATACAGGCAACGGGCAATATTCGCCAATACAGTATGTATGTTGAAAGCATGACGATACTATGCCTGCCTGTCAGTTGGGTCTTATTCAAGTTAGGTATGCCATCCTACTATGTATTCGTCACTATGATTGGACTTTGCGTTCTGGCACATATCATCCGATTACTGATGCTGCAAACAAGTATTTCAGATTTAACCGTCAGTAAATATCTAGTGAGACTGGTGTTACCGGGCATTCTGATTATTTCGACAACTACGCTGATAGTGTATTGCGTAGAAGGATTGCATACAAACAGGATCTTTCAGTTCCTCTTATCGTTTGCCGTTTCTGCTATAAGCATATCCATCCTATTATATGCAGTGGGTATTTCGAAGAAAGAGCGAACCCTCATCAAAGAGTTAGTAAATAGAAAATTAAAAAAATAAAGCAATATGGGTTACATCTTATTGGCATTGTTTCTAATCATTGCTATACTTTGTTACTTGGAAGACTATATTAGGAAGTATCAGAAGTCATTATTCTTCCTAATAGGGCTTGTGCTGATTTTTGTGGCAGGATTTCGAGAAATCGGTTTGGATCCAGATTCGGAAAATTACGAATATACATTCCAGAATTATTTCAAGAATGGTACGGACGAGATGATTGAGCCATCCTTTCTACTCATATCTTACATTTTGGGACTCTTTACCGATAATGTACACATGCTGTTCTTGATCTATGCAATATTCGGAGTGTCTCTGAAAATGTTTGCCTTCAGAAAGATGAGCGAATTCTATTTTGTTCCGCTGCTGTGCTACATCAGTTTCTACTATGTACTGCACGATCTTACCCAGATAAGAGCAGGGGTTGTATCAGGAATCTTCCTTTGCACACTCCCACTCATAGCAGAGAACAAAAAGAAAATAGCCTTCTTTATTTTGCTCGGAGCATCTTTGATACATTATTCTTCATTAATACTCCTTCCCGTCTTGTTTCTCAACAACAAGCCATTCTGCAAGAAGACAACCATTCTGTTTCTTTGCGCCATTCCGCTGGGATATGTAGTATATTATGCAGGAGGTAGCATTCTGATGAACCCGTCACTTCCATTCATCGGAAACAAACTAGCTATCTACCAGGCAGCAGTGGAAAAGGGTAAAATGACAGTAGGCATCAATATATTTGATCCGCTGCATATCATGTCGATTATGCTGTTTTATTACCTGTTCCTCTTTAAGGATACGCTGACAAAACTATGCAGTAATTTCCCTATATTGCTCAAGACATCTGCAATAGGATTATCCCTGTATTCGGCGTTTGCCTTTTTGCCGGTATTGGCTTTGCGAACCAGCCAGCTGTATTGCATCGTGAATATCCTGCTTTACACATATATATTATACACTTTCAAGCAGAAGTGGATAGGCATCAGTTTTGTGCTAATCATCTCCCTTCTCCTGCTCTACGTAAGCATTCCACATTACGGACTAGGAATGATGATTATACTTAATTAAAAAAATAGAAATAGAATATTAATAAAAGAACATATTAAATGGAAGCAAGAGTTATAGCATATTATTTGCCACAGTTTCATCCAATCCATGAAAACGACAAAGTGTGGGGACCAGGATTTACTGAATGGACCAACGTAGCCAAAGCCCGTCCCGTATTTCATGGGCACTATCAGCCAAGAATTCCAGCCGATTTAGGTTTTTATGATCTTCGATTGCCAGAAACACGCGAACAGCAGGCACAGTTGGCACGCGAAGCTGGTGTGGAAGGATTCTGCTACTGGCATTACTGGATGGGTAACGGCAAGCGTTTATTGCAGCGTCCATTCGATGAGGTTCTTAATTCCGGCAAGCCAGATTTTCCATTCTGCCTAGCATGGGCAAACCATGATTGGAAAACCAACACTTGGAAGAACAAAGGTGGCAACCAGATGATCTGTGAGCAATTGTATCCTGGCGATGAAGATTACATCGCCCATTTCAACTATGTGCTCAAGGCATTTAAAGACCACCGTTACATCACCGTAGATGGTAAGCCACTGTTTTTGATTTTCGATCCATATCATTTCAAGGATGTTCGCCACTTCATGGAACTCTGGAGAAAGATGGCAAAGGAGAATGGATTGAAAGACATCTTCTTTGTTGCTATGTGTGCTTCTACAACAACGGTCAAGAGAAACGAAGATGGCACCATTAGCCGTGTGATGCCAAACCTTGAAAGCAGTGCAGACATCTATAACTCATTCCTGGAATTAGGTTTCGATGGCATCAACCCGATGGGAAAAGGTAGAGCCGAGATGATGTATCAGGGAAAGTATTGGCGTATTGCAAGAAAAGCGATGCAGAAGGCATTCCCTTTCATGCCGGCTCTGAAGTATGATTATCCTAAGGTGATGAAGCATTTCTTTTCACCAGAAGACAATTGGGACAACGTGTTCCCTACCCTTTTCCCACAGTGGGACCGTACACCAAGAGCCGGTAAGCATGAAGGCATCTACGTGAATGCAACTCCTGAAAACTTCGAGCATCATATAGAAGATGCACTGCAGCTCATCAAGAACAAGCCAGAGCAGAGAAAGATTCTCTTCCTCCGCTCATGGAACGAATGGGGTGAAGGCAACTATGTGGAACCAGACACCAAGTATGGTCATGGTTTCCTGGATGCCATCAGAAATACAATTAAGAAATAAAAGAATAACTACATCGATAACGAAACATGGAAGTTAAAATCATACCAACAGGAGGACTTTGTAATCGCTTACGTGCCATAGCCACAGGAGTGGCTGTGGCAAAAAGCTATCATTGTCCTTCTGTTATTTACTGGAATAACAGCCTGGGCTTGAAAGCTGATTATTGTGAACTTTTCAAACCAATTCCACAAGAAGACGTGAAACTGGTAGAGAACAAGCAATGGCTATACAACATCAATGGCAACAAGGACTACCTGGTAAGATGGCCCCTGCTGAAAACAATGTTTGAGAAAATCGTGTTCAACTTCAGTATCTACCGAGATGGCGAGATATACAGCAAATTGAAAATGAGCTATTCACGCTCGCTCCTTCTCATCTCGTGCTATCCGATGTGTACAAAATATACCATCCAGGGGATGTTCATCCCACAGGATGATATCCAGCGCAGAATAGACGAGGTAGTGGCTGGCTTTTCTGAGCGAACTATCGGTGTACATATCCGCAGAACAGACAATGTGGTTTCCATTCAATCCTCTCCATTAGAGAACTTTACCAACATGATGAATGCGGAAATCAAGAAGAAAGCCAATACCAAGTTCTATGTAGCCAGCGATGATGATGAGGTAAAGGAAAGTCTGAAAACAAAGTATCCAGACCGCATCATTACCCTGATGGATGATACTGACCGCAATTCCTTGGAAGGAATGAAATTTGCAGTGGTAGATTTGTTTTGTCTCAGCAAGACAAGAAAAATCATAGGCAGTGTTGCTTCATCCTACTCACAAATAGCAGCAGAGATTGGTGGAATAGAAATTGAATACGCAAAATAAAATACAATGAATCCAGATATCAGCGTTATCATCCCAACATACACTCCCAAAGAATACCTTTGGGAGTGTCTTGATTGTTTGGAACAACAGACACTAAATAAAGACAGTTATGAAGTGCTGATAGTTCTCAATGGCACAAAAGAGCCTTATTTTTCTCTAATAAAAGAAAGAATAAAGAATTATTCATACTCTATAGAATTATTATACTCTAACGTTAATGGGGTGTCACGGGCAAGAAACATCGGAATAGAAAAGGCCCAAGGAAAATATGTCAGTTTCATTGACGATGATGACTTCATAAGCCCATGCTATCTGCAAGCCTTATTAAAGGATGTCACTCCAGAAGGGATAACGGAAGCAAATGTTATCGCATTTAATGATTCCTCCAAGGCTGAAACATATCATTATCTGTCTACAGCTTACAAGTCATACAAACCTGAGGAAAGACATCATATTGTAAAGAATCGAAGCTTTCTTTCAAGTTCATGCTGCAAGTTGATTCCACGTAGCATCATTGGGTCTCATCGCTTCAAGGAGAACATCACCCATGGAGAAGATTCTTTTTTCATGTTTCAACTCTCCTGCAAGATTAAAACAGTAAACATAGCTGCATCAGATGCGATATATTATGTAAGAGTTAGAAATACCTCGGCATCAAGAAATGCGAAAATGAGAAGAAAGAAAAAGAAAATGGAACTGCGTCTTCTCGTCTTATACACAAGAACATACATTTCGCATCCATTGGCATATAATGGTATTTTATATCTGACAAGAATTGCAGCTACACTCAAGAAACTACTTACTGAATAGATATAAGGGAGCGCCTATGAAGCGTTCCCTTACTCTTTCTGATATACTCTAACCCAATCAAAATACGTTTCATAAATATCAACTGTATTAGGGGCATGCCAATTCCCGTAACCCAGACTTTGGTTAAGAATAAGATAGAAAGGTCTGTCAAACGACCATTGTCCTTCTGCAAGTTTTACTTTATCAGAACTTTTGGGATAACATCCTGTCTGAACTCCATCAATAAATGTTGCGATGGCAGTAGGTATCCATTCAATCGCATAAACATGCCACTTGGTACAATCAATATCTTTATGAAAGAAAGCCGTTTGCTGATCCTTCTTATTCATCATCGTACTTCGATGTGAAAGAATCGTTTGACGGGCTATCCCTTCGTTTCCGAAATATTCAATGATATCAATTTCTCCATATTGATAAGGATTTCCATCAATCTGAGGACGCATCCATGCTGCAGGAAAATTTCCCCGCTTGCCATTGGTTTTCATGCGAACTTCAATACGACCATACTTTACATAGAACTTATTCTTTGTATTGATAGCACCAGTTACCATAGTGGCAGTATCACTGAGACTTGGGTTAGGAATCGCCCTACAAATCAATTTGCCGTTTTTTATTCGGATTACTTCTGGAGAATTACTATTCCATTTTGCCCACATATTTGCAGCACGAGGTGCACGGCTCCATATTGTAGTATCCAGCTTACCATCCTTGGAATTGAACTCGTCATGAAATACGAGTTTATATTTTGGCATTTTTTTTCTTGCCAAGACATTTGGAGTATCAGAACATAAAAAAACTGATAGAGCCAACATAAAAGAGAGATAAAATTTTCTACTAAACATATTTTTGTGCAAAAGTACGACTTTTCTTTAGAACAACAAAATAAATGTTCCTTTATCTCCTCTAAATAAACAATAAAAGATATAAAGAATCGTTTCTTAATTATAAATATGATATATATCTAAATTCAAAAAATAAAATTATGTCAGATAAGAAAAGATTAATTTGGATTGATTCCTTAAAGGGTGGCTCATGATATTAGTAGTATTAGGACATGCCATTCAATCTTCTCTGGGAGATGCCTGTTTCCAAAACCACTTGTGGAATCTCCTTTATTCATTCCATATGCCAGCCTTCATGGCTATCAGTGGCTGGTTCGCATTTTCCAACACATCCAAAAACATAAACGTAGGGTCTTTGTGTAAACGAAGATTTAACCAATTGATGGTTCCTTACCTTTCATGGTCGCTATTACGCTATGTCATTTCTGCAGATTATTCCATTGGAAATTTAAGCAGAATCATCATAGCACCAGATTCTTATTTTTGGTTTTTATGGGTTCTCTTTTGGATAAAAGTCATCTTTATACTAAATCAGAAAATTGCAGCGAAATATCACATGGATGAGATTATACCCATTGGCATCACCTGCCTTCTGCTATTAGGCATCATGGTTGGACTCAACCTCCGAGTTTTCGGCTTTCAATTCCTGGCTTACTATTATCTGTTTTACTTTCTAGGATATGCAATGCGTAGATTCAACAAATTACAGCTTACCAATAAATCTTCCATGATTTGCCTAGGGCTACTATGGGCTGTATTAGCATGGTTCTGGAACATGCATGAATTACCAGTCTGGATGCCAAGGATTCCACTTTGTCCAACTTCATTGCTGCAATACGCATACAGAGGAGTCACCGCTATACTAGCCGTTCTGGTTATTGTGGGCGTTGCACGCAAAGCATTGGACAGCAGCAATAGATTCAACAAATTCATCCAAGAAGTCGGAATACTATCACTGGGCATATACACTTGCCATCTGACGCTGATGGACTACACTGTTAAATTATTGAGATTCATAGTTCCATCCAATAAAGAAGAAGTCCTGATTATCTTAGGTTTCACGATATGTGGATTCCTATCTTGGGTGATTGTAAACCTGCTGAAAAAGAATATGATAACTGCACAATTCTTCCTTGGAAAATAGCAGAGGATAGATAAGGAGGAAACATACATCTTTGTCAAAAAGAGGGGCAATATCTTTTTTCAAATATTTTTTAGCAACCATAACAATAATCCATGTTACGTGGCGTTATAATATATAAACATATAGAATAATATGAATAAAGAAGACTTAGTATCAGTCATCATGCCTACTTATAATGCCGGCAAATTTCTTGCTGACAGCATTCAATGTATACTGAGACAAACATACGATAATTTGGAGCTTATTATAACTGACGATGCATCTACTGATGAAGATACCATTAAGATTCTGAAGGAATTTGCCCAAGCAGACAAGAGAGTAAAAATAGAACTACTCTCAGAAAACCATGGACCGGGATATGTCCGAAACGCATGTATCAAAAGAGCAGAAGGAAGATACATCGCATTCTGTGATTGCGACGACAGATGGATTCCTGAGAAACTGGAAATCCAAATCAATTACATGTCAGAAAAGAAGTGCGCTCTCTGCTGTGCAACTTATCTTATATGCAATTCTAACTATGAGACCATAGGTATCAATATTCCGCCACGCCGCATCACGTATAAAATGATAAAACGTGACAATAAAATCGGATGTCTCACAGCTATCTATGATACAAAAGCTTTGGGGAAGAAATACTATATGCCTACTATCCGCAAAAGACAGGATTGGGCTATGTTTATTCAGATTCTTCAACAATGCAAAATATGCTACGCTTATACCAAAAAGCCTCTAGCCTACTATTGTGTAAGAAAGAATTCAGTTTCCAGGAAAAAGATGCAACTCATTCACTACAACATAGCTGTATACGAAACCATACTGAAATTCAGCACACTGAAAGCATACTTATACTTCTTTCTGCTGTTTCTACCAAGCTATGGTTGCAAAATTCTAAAAAGAAAACTAGACTCTAGACAATATATGAGCACTCTAAACGTTTTATAATCCTCAAATCCGCAACCTATAGGGTTTAGTGGGATTTTGCTTGCAAAGCGACAAAATTCATTTTATTGTACATATTTCTTGCACAACAGAAATGTCGCAGACACAAAATCCCCTTACCCCATAAAGCGACTTGAGGTAATACGCTGGTTTAACCAGAAAAGCATGGTCTTTAACCAAAGTCTGTCTTGAACAGGTTGGCATAAGCATTGTTGTCTGAGTAAATATTCAATACATGCCTACGTGATGTCTTAATCCATTTCGCAGGAACAGAGATGAACTTGAAAACAAAGGTCTTGATTCTGCTGGTGGCACGCAATCCAAATTCATGGGTTTTCAATCTCTGCATAATAGCTTTGTAGAAGTTTCTGATGAGAGCTGTCATAAGCAGGAATACAGTATTCTGTGCCATGAACGATTTTGGCAATCGATTCCAGCCAAAGCCATTGTTCATGTCATCGAAGATGCGTTCCTTGCCACCACGAAGATTGTAGAATTCCACGATGTCTCTTGCACTCGACTTGTAATCGTTAGTCAGTATACATCTGTAGGTATATTCGCCTTCCCAAATGTCAAGATCTCCATCTATTCGCCTTTGTCTCTGTATGACAAGACGATACGGTTTTCCTTTCCATTTCTCAACAAGGATGGAATTCAGCTCAAATTCAATACCGTTGATTTCAACAGTTTTCCATCCAGTCAAGGCAAACATGGAATCGTAGAAGGAAGAGCATCTGTTGGCACGAATATAAAAATGCCTGCAATGAGCCTCTACCATATCTACGATTTCCTCCGAGCATGAGCCGCAATCCATGCGGGCACGGGATATATATACTTCTGATGCCTCCAGTCGCTTGAAGATTCTTTCCAAAGTCTCTCTTTGGTTGAAGCGCACGTTTGTGTTGCCGTCTCTATTTTCAATACCGACAATCATGTCGTTAATGACTGCCACACCTGGACTATAGCCCAGGAACTTCTTGTAGGTTGGTTTTGCATCATGCTTCTCTGTTTCAATGAACTGATGGTCAAAGTCAAAATCATACTCTTGACCGGATTTCAATTGACCAGTAGCAAGCAGGGCTTTGATCAATAAGCAGTTCATCTTGTCTGCAGTATTGAAATCATAGGAGTTGCCAGAAGCAGATTTATAGGTGATGTTCTTACAAGTCAGTTCTTCGATAGCACGCAATATGGTGTCTGCGCTGCAAGTGCGAAGAGTTGGATGAAGAGACAAATGTTTCATCAAGTGAGTTGTAACATCCTCAATACATGAGCCGCCACAAAGATATACGCACATCAGAGAGCGTAGAATTTCGCTATATTGATAACCAAACATAGTGCATCTCAATCCCAAGGTGGAATCTATGGTTTGAGCTAAAAGAGCATCAAATTGCTCCATAATAGAAAAAATTCCTCCAAAAGGAGTGAGTTTCTCAGATTTTATTTGTATCTTTGCCATGTCATATTAGAGTTTTGCTTGTCTTCTTTTCGCAACACTAAGGTAAGTGAAAATTCTGACATGGCAAAATCCTGGGCAACTTTTTGTTGCTCAGGCACTTATAAATAATGTTAAACTATAGTGTTGCGGAATTAAGGATAATAAAACATAATAGAACGAAATGAACAGAGTACAACGAAATAAGTCTACGAACATACCATTCGAAATAGAATTAAATGATAACGTAGCTGACGAACGTTTCATTGCTGATGGCATGACAGAATTTGAAAGAAATGTAAAACGGGCGGGAGACTTTCTATTAGCTATCTTTGGCTTAATAGTTTTCTCACCTCTATTTGTTGTGTGCTATTTTCTCGTAAAAAGAGAAGATAATGGACCTGCAATCTTTAAACAAGAGAGAATCGGCCGATTCGCCAAACCTTTCTACATATATAAATTCAGAAGTATGAAAGTGGATGCAGAAAAAGATGGTCCTCAACTCTTCCAACATGAACGAGAAACTCGCATGACACGCATTGGAGCTTTTCTTAGAAGACATCATCTAGATGAACTGCCACAATTGTGGAACGTAGCCAAGGGCGACATGGCGTTTATTGGTCCACGTCCAGAACGCAAATTTTATATCGACCAGATTATGGAGCATGATCCTCGATATCGTTTTCTTTACCAAATTCGTCCAGGAGTGACTTCTTACGCTACCTTATATAATGGATATACGGATACGATGCCGAAGATGTTGAGAAGACTAAGTCTTGACCTCTTCTACCTGGAGCACAGATCCTGGTGGTTCGATGTCAAGATTCTATTCAAAACGTTGGTGAACATTATGTTTGGCAAAATATTCTAATGATGAGCTACTGATGCAATAAAGGGGTGAATACTTGTTCATAGCGATCTTTTAAGTTATTTTATCTCAGCAAACTTTGTAAATAGAAAAGAAAGTTGTATTTTTGCATTTTAAATAGGCAAAAATTATGGCGAATAAATTTATATTGTATCTTGATGAATGCGGAGATCAAAACTTAGCAAGTTTTGACCCACAATTCCCTATATTTACACTTTGTGGTATTGTTGTCTCCGAGGAACAGGACAAAGTGTTGACAGAACGAATCAATGTCCTTAAAAAGGAAATCTGGAACAATATAAATATTATTTTTCATAGTCGGGATATAAGAAAGTGTCAAAATGGATTCGAGGTTTTGTTTGACCTTGATGTCAAAAAACGATTCTTCCAGGGTGTTAATGATATACTTGGAGATAATGGATATGTCGTAGTTTGCTGCTCGATATTAAAAGAACCATATATCAGGCAGTATGGTAAACTGAATGATGTATATGGGTTGTCTTTATCGTATATCATGGAAAGAGTCGTGTTTTATTTAGACTCTCTTGGTTTGACTGACATAGAACTTTGTACCATTATCGAAAAACGTGGCAAAAAGGAAGATGCATCCCTTCTTAATTATTATAATCAGCTGTTAGACAGAGGAACATATTGGGTGGATAGTCATCGAATGAAAAAAGTTTTTAAAAAGTTCGACATGAGATGGAAATCTGAAAATATAATTGGACTTCAGATTGCTGACTTGATAGCTTATCCGGTAACTCGACATGTTTTGAATCCTAATGGAGTGAATCTTGCTTTTGATGTACTGAAAAAGAATATCTTCCAATTAAACGGAAAGGTATATGGTATGAAGATTTTCCCAAAAGAACAAGGAAAATAATACAAAAAAAGAGTCACTGTGAAGTAACCCTTTCCCGACCGGGGACACCCCAATCCTGAATAAAGAAGCCTTTATCCGATTGCAAAGATATGGTAATTCTTTTATATATGCAAATAAATAGATGATTATTTATTGATTTTTTAAAGAATTAACATAAAAATGAAGGTAACAGATCTGACTCTGTTTGCTCCTGATGTAACTTCTATCTCCATAGCTTGTTTGATCTTAAAGGAGTTAACACTTGTAATTCGCGTCGTAAGCCAGTGGATTACGGGGCGTAAGTAACTAACTTTCGCATCGCAAGTAACTGACTTTCGTATCGTAAGTAACTGACTTTCGCATCGTAAGTAACCTACTTCTGGGTGACGGGTGACAGAGGTGACAGGGAATTCTGAAGATTTACTCTCGCGCGGGCAGGCAGGAACTTTCGGCCTGATTTTTCCTGCCTGCCCGCGTGCGAGGCGAAATGTTGAAAAACTCGTGTCACCCTGTCACCGTGTCACCGTGAACACTGAGCTGAGAATGCGCTGTATAGCTCTCTTGCTATGGGCATAAACTCTCCTGTCTCCGCCTCCGTTGGCTTTCGGAAGTAGAGATCCGTACATTACTGTTTTTGTCGAGGCGTCTCTAAAGTAGGTAATAAGGTTCTAATCTGTGTCACACGGTGCAAAGATACAAAAAATAAAATAAATGAGAGTTCCCACAGTGGGAACTCGTAAACTACAATTATTGATTTTTAGATTCTTTTAAACGATAAAAGGCTGAAAAATATATCCAATTCTCGAAAGTTACAGAAGAAATTGGTGCGAACTGTATGGTTGAAACAGGCCAAAGGGCTCAGTTGGGTAATTTCAACCGTACAAATCAAAATATTTTAGACATCGAACGCTGTGAAAGGGAAAAAGACTGTTTCGTGACAGTTTTTCCATTTCACAGCTTTTTATTTGGCAATATTTATATAAGAATCTGTTTTCCCGTACAAATAGAAAAGACTCCGTAATGGTTTTTAGAACTTTTTTTTAAGTTGATGGTAATTTTGTTGCCATTTTATTTTTTTGTTTCATTTTTTTTTAGTACCTTTGCAAACGTTATCCTGAATACAATCTTTTTACCTTAAAGAAAACTAATACCTATTGAATGTAGAGCAGTTGTCTGAGAAGATAGCTGCTCTTGTCTTTTTTATACCTCCACATATAATAAAAACCAGAAAACATCCGTTTTTATTTATAGAAACAAGTTTTATCACTTGGTATAAATCATCACATAAGAAATAATGGAAACAGAAATAAAGAAGATACCTTATCTCGACCTGAAGGCTATCAATAAGCCATACGAGAAGGAGATAAAGGATGCTATCAACAAGGTGGTCAACAGCGGATGGTATCTGCAAGGCGAAGCCGTAAAGAAGTTTGAGAAATCGTATGCACAGTTTATCGGTACTGAATACTGCATCAGCTGCGCTAATGGGACGGATGCGCTCAAACTGATGCTGATGGGCGAACTGGCTATCGGAAAGTTGCAGAAAGATGATGAGGTGATCGTGCCTGCCAACACTTATTTCGCTACCGTACTTGCCATCAGCAGCGTAGGACTGACACCTGTATTGGTGGATGCCAATATCGATACATTACAGATAGATGACCGACTGATAGAAGCCCGAATCACACCGAAGACCAAAGCCATCATGATTGTTCATCTCTATGGCAAACTGGCATGGACTCCGAAGATTGCAGAAATCTGCAAGAAACATCATCTCTTGCTTTTCGAAGACAATGCGCAGGGATTCGGATGCTCCACTACTCTATCTGATTCTTCTGAAAAACCATCGAAAAGAAGATATACCGGAAATCTTTCGGATGCTGCCGCCCACAGTTTTTATCCTAGCAAGAATCTGGGAGCATTGGGAGATGCGGGAGCTGTAACTACCAATAACAGGGAATTGGCGGAAGCCATCATGTCACTACACGAATATGGAAAGATAGAAGACGGCATCTTCAGATATCAGGGCGTCAACTCGCGCATGGATGAGATTCAGGCTGCGGTACTGTATGTGAAACTGCAATATCCTGAAAACGAACAGAAAGCAAGACACAGACAGGTACAGCTATACCTGGAGCATCTGGATGACAGCATCAAGGACAGATGCATCGCTGCGAAACTCATCTCCCCTGCTCATGAAAATGTTTTCCACGTCTTCCCTTTCCTTACCCCGAAGCGAGACCAACTGAAAGCTTTCCTGGCTGAGAATGGGGTCGGCACAAAGATTCATTACTTCCGCCCACCCTATCTGCAGCCATGCTATCCGGAAATGAATCATCTGGAATTTCCGGTAGCCAAGAGAATAGCTGACGAAGAACTGAGTCTGCCTTGCAACTCATCGCTCAACGATGAAGATATCATCAGAGTAAGCAAACTCATCAACCAGTTCTTGGTTTAAAGGTACTGCACTTTGGCACCGATAGAGAGGCCGAAGACATCCCAGAAACCGGCATTGCCGTTACGGTAGAAACGCATAAAGTAGATATCCGTTGTACCCAACTCATAGAAGAACGTAATACTCTTGATACGCTTACGTTTATTGTGCGGAATATCATACTTAAAACGTTCACCCAAGGCGATATTAGGACGGACTCTGGTAGAGAACGGATAGTAGCCGCTTTCATACTTGGTAGGCTGCTTTGTCCAGAAATCATGTCCGAACACCGTATTGAAATACAGGCTGCACTCCAGCGGTTCAAACCACCAGCCCTTACCGATATTGCGACGCCAAGGAATGAAATTTTCCTTGAGCGTCATGGTTAACTTCTCATCGTCAGAACTGAACTTCGGGATGTAGCCAAACAAGAGCTGCGTTTCCCACTGGCGGCGCTTACCATATTCCCATCCGATACCCAGCGAAATGATACCCATATTGCCACAGGTCTGAATGATACCACTAGTAGGTATCAGCAAATTCCAATGCTTACGGTAGCGCATGACGCGGCGGTCATATCGGGTCAGTTTGCCATCCGCCAACACCAGAGTATCATGAACGATACTATCCGTCAGTTCCAACTCCTCACTTTTCCCGGTAACCCCATCGGCTGCATGAGCCTGTACAGAACCTGCAGCAAGCAAAGCTCCCAGAATGAATATATGCTTAAAACTCAATAATTTCATAACGATAACCTTTTGGAGTAATGGTGAATATATAGTATTGATGCTTAGCGGCATTGGCCACCTGATAATAGATGATGCCATCGCCATAAATGTCATTTTGCTCGGTATGATGACCATGACCGTAAAGGCAGCACATCAAACCTGGGAACTGATGCGTATAAAAATTGAAGACCTTAGCCACATTATTATTAAACTGCTCTGAATAAGGGGCAGCATGCATACAGACAATGGTACGCGAAAAGTCATCTGCATCTGCCTTAACCTGCTCTTCCATGAAATCGAAATTAGGTACAGGGCGGGAATAGTCAAACTCTATGGCATTGGTATTGAGACAGACAAACTTTACCTTACCGGCGATGAAACTGAAATCCGGATTACCAAAGATTTTCTCATAAGCCTGGTTACCTGTTCCCAAACAGTCATGATTACCCAGCAGAGCCACGAAAGGTATCTTCAACTTCTGAAGATGGTCACGGGTCCACTGAAACTCACGGGTAGCACCAAAGTCGGTAAGGTCTCCACAATGAATCACGAAATCGAGGGAATCACTGCGGCGATTGATATCATTAACCTCACTCTTCAAATCATCCAACCACTGGTGTGAATCGCTGATCATAGCAAAACGGATTGTATCTTTCGACTTTACTGCAGCCTCAATCTTCTGAATATTGGTAACATTCAGATTTCTATCGCCGTCGATTTGCACATCATACGGATGAACATCGAAGACGGTATCGCAGGATGCCACCATACAGAGGCAACAGGCTGCCAGGATATAGGGAATAATTTTATGCATTCTTGTCTTATTTATCTTTAAAAACTCTTTTTTTATAACTCTTAAATACTACTTTTTCTTCTTTTTCAACCTTGCATAGAAACCTTGCAACCTGCCTGGCTGACAACCGGCATCGAGCAGTTTCTTCAAATCACGATAGGCTTCATCCTTTCTTCCAAGCAGAATCAGGATGTCTACATGATTGAAAGCAAAATCCTCATTACCGGCATCCAACTCCATCGCCTTGGCGTAATCAAACTCTGCCAGCTCAAGCATACCCCTCTCCTTCTCCATGCCACCTCTTGCAGCATAAGCCATCGCACTGTCAGGGTATTGCTCTATCAGACTGTTAATGCCATCGTAAGCCTCGGTATAATGCTTATCTTTCTCATTGAGCAATGCCAGACCGAGTTGCGCCTGGAAGTTGCCAGGAACAAGTACCAGAAGATTCTGATAATCGAGACGTGCAAAGTTATAACGGAGCAACTTCTCATTGACAAAGGCACGATAGAACAAACCGGCGATATTGGTATTGTTCAGAAAGAGTACCTTATCAAGATCATCCTTGGCATATTGCCACTGCTCCAACTGGATATTCCAAGCAGCCTTTTTCAGTCGCAGATCGATACTGTCGGGATGATATGCAAGCACTTCTGTAGCCTTGGAGAGTGAATCGCGCAAGGCTTTATTCTGAGCAGCACGTGCCTTGTCGGCATCTACGTTCTGCGCAGATACAGATAAAGAAACCATCGATGCCAATAATAATGTATAAAAACTTTTCATGGTGCAAAGTTAAGAAGACTTTTGCAAACTGCCAAATAAAAAACTATAAAACTTATTTGAGTTTACAAAAAGAACTAAATTTCAGAAAGACAGGACAATCAACAAGAAAAGAAGGTGTGTCATAAGCCACTTCCCATACGCCCTGAAAGGGCAGAAGCTCTTAGCCCGTCTTCGGCTGCCATTGTTTAAACTTATGACACACCCTCTTTTATCATCAAGCGCCGAAAAATCCATTTACAGATTAAGCATTCTTAATCCAGTTAACGATCCATGCGCCAACCTCAGTTGTGCCATAGTGAGCACCACCCTCTACCTGAATTTCAGGTGTGCGGACATTGGCATCGAGAGAAGCATCTACTGCCTTGCGGATCAAGGCACCCTCCTCGTTCAAGCCGAAGTGCTCCAACAACATGGCTGCAGAAAGAATCTGAGCTACTGGGTTAGCCAAGTTCTTGCCAGCTGCCTGTGGCCATGAACCATGAACAGGCTCGAACAATGGTGTGTGCTCACCGAGAGAGCTGGATGGCTGCAAGCCCATAGAACCGGTAATGCAAGAAGTCTCATCGGTCAGGATATCACCGAAGGTATTCTCTGTAACGATAACATCGAAGAATGTAGGCTCAGTCAATACGCGCATAGAAGCGTTGTCGATGAACATATAATCGGTGTTTACCTCAGGATACTGTGGCTCCATCTCCTTGGCAATCTGACGCCAGAGACGAGAAGATGCCAATACGTTTGCCTTATCTACTACTGTCAGGTGCTTGTTGCGCTTCATGGCAAACTCGAAAGCTACCTTCAGGATGCGCTCAATCTCAGGACGGGTATAGATATCAGTATCGTATGCCTTATCGTTATCCTGATACTTCTCACCGAAGTACATACCGCCAGTCAACTCGCGGATAACTACGAAGTCAGCACCTTTCAGAAGTTCATCCTTCAATGGTGACTTGTGGAGCAGGCAATCGAATGTGGCTACTGGGCGAACATTGGCGAAGAGACCCAACTTCTTACGCATAGCGAGCAAGCCCTGCTCAGGACGAACCTTGGCTGTAGGGTTGTTGTCGAAACGTGGGTCACCAACGGCTGCGAAGAGTACAGCATCAGCATCCATACAAGTCTTGAAGGTCTCCTCTGGGAATGGATTACCTACCTCGTCGATAGCGTGAGCGCCGCAGATAGCCTCGTTGTAAGTAAACTCGTGGTTGAACTTCTCTGCAATGGCCTGCATAACTGCTACGCCCTGCTTCATAATCTCTGGTCCGATACCATCACCGGCGAGAACTGCAATGTTTAATTTCATCTTATTTGATTTTTTAATTGTTTATTTTTTGAATGATTAAAGCTTTTGCCCTTACAGGGCGCATTGCTAAATGCTACCCTATACCCAGGGTATTACCCTGGGCTAGGAGCTTCTGCCCCTTCAGGGCGTGCTGCTGAATAGAAACCTTCGGAGATGTTTTCGTAACCTTCGGAGATATTTTCATAACCTTCGGAGATATTTTCGTAACCTTCGGAGATAATTTCGTAATCTTCGGAGATATTATTCCATATCCAGATTTCGAGGCGAAACAGCCTGATCATCGCTCTTATCTGCCTCGTACATATTAATCATTTTCAGCGTTGCCTTGATAGCAGCTTCTGTCTGGTCGGCATCCAAGCCTCGGGTGCGCCAGATACGATCACCTTCACGCCAGGTGATGACAGTCTGAACGAGGGCATCGGTACGGCCACCAGGTGGGATGGTTACCTGATAGTTGTCGAGCTTAGGGAAGGTCTTGCCGAGCTTCACCTTGTAGATGTTGCGGAGGGCTTTCACGAAAGCATCATACTGACCATCACCGGAGCTACGGTCTTCATACTCCTTGCCATCGATTTCTACCTTTACACTGGCGATAGGCTTCAAACCGTATGAGGTTGATACCATGTAACTTACCAGTTTCACCTTATCCTCTGGAGCTCCATGCTTCAATACATCACTCACGATGTATGGCAGGTCGTCCTGGGTTACCAGCTCCTTGCGGTCGCCGAGTTCGGTGATTCGCTTGGTCACAGCCTTGGTCTGCTCAGGCGTAAGTTCCAATCCCAGTTCATTGAGGTTCTGCACGATATTCGCCTTGCCAGAGTTCTTACCTAACGCATACTCACGATGTCTGCCGAAACGCTCAGGTACCAGGTTGTTGCAATAAAGCTTGTCCTTGTTGTCACCATCGGCATGCACACCAGCCACCTGGGTGAAGACATTGTCTCCTACTACCGGTGTATTCGGAGCCACGGCAATGCCGCTGTAACCTTCAACCAATCGGGAAATATCGTTCAGACGGTCTTCCTTGATATTGGTCTTTGCCTCGAACATATCCTTCAGAATCACCTGAACACTTGCCAATGGTGCATTGCCACAGCGTTCGCCCAAACCATTCACGGTAACGTGAAGACCCTTGGCGCCGCTTAATACGGCAGCCAGCGAGTTGCTCACCGCCAAATCGTAGTCGTTGTGGGCATGGAAGTCGAAGTGAGAGTTCGGATAACGGCGAACCATCTGGCGCATGTACTCCACACACTGCAATGGGTTCAGGATACCCAAAGTATCAGGAAGCAGGAAGCGCTTGATAGGCAACTTCACCAGCTCGTCCATCATCGTGAAAAGATAGTCACGACTGTCGCGCATACCGCTCGACCAGTCCTCCAGATAGAGATTTACAGTGAAATCCTTGCTCAGGGCATAGTCGATGGTCTGCTTGATATGAGCGAGATGCTCCTCAGGCGACATCTTGAGCTGCTGGGTGCAATGCTTGTAGCTGCCCTTCGCCAAAAGGTTGATGACATGACCGCCGCATTCGGCAATCCAATCCACACTCTTGTTGTTATCCACGAATCCCAATACCTCAACGGAATCCAGCTTACCAATGGTCTTGGCATAACGGCAAATGCGAGCGACAGCATCCTTTTCGCCTTCCGACACACGCGCTGAAGCCACCTCAATGCGATCTACATTGATGTCGTGCAACAGCATTCTTGCTATCATCAACTTCTCGTGAGGAAGGAAACTGACACCATTGGTCTGCTCGCCGTCGCGCAGCGTGCAGTCCATGATCTCAATCTCCTTGATACGGGAATTATCTCTCTTTGCGTTAACGTTCATAATTACTTGTTTTTAGCTTCCCAAGCCTCAACCTTGTCGCGGTTCTGAACGAGGAAGTCTACATCGTCCAAACCATTCTCCAAACAGTGTTTCTTGTAGCCGTTGATTTCGAAGTGCTCGCTCTTTCCAGTAGCAAGATTGGTCACGGTCTGGTTAGGAAGATCTACCTTCACCTCTGTCTTGTGATCCTTGTCGATGCTCTCGAAGAGTTCCTTCAGGAATTCCTCGCTTACTACTACTGGCAATACGAGGTTGTTCAACTCGTTGTTCTTGTGGATATCAGCAAAGAAAGAGCTGATGACTACACGGAAGCCTGCACCTGCGATAGCCCAGGCAGCGTGCTCACGGGAAGAACCGGAGCCGAAGTTCTTGCCAGCTACGAGGATGACGCCACTGTAAGAAGGGTCGTTCATCACGAAGTCTGGCTTTGGAGTTCCGTCGGCATTGTAGCGCCAGTCGCGGAAGAGGTTGTCGCCCATACCCTCTTTATCGATAGCCTTGAGGAAACGGGCTGGGATGATCTGGTCTGTATCTACATTCTCCAAAGGAAGAGGAATGCAGCTTGATGTAATTACATTGAATTTCTGTTTCATTTCAATTTAACATTTAACATTGAACACTTAACATTACATAAACTCTCTTGGGTCGGTAATCTTACCAGTGATAGCGGCAGCTGCTGCTACGTATGGGCTGGCAAGGATGGTGCGGGAACCTGGTCCCTGACGACCCTCGAAGTTACGGTTGGATGTACTTACAGAGTACTTGCCTGCCGGAATCTTATCATCGTTCATTGCCAGGCAGGCAGAGCATCCAGGCTGACGGATTTCGAAGCCGGCAGCCTCAACAATCTTATCTATTCCCTCTTCACGTATTTGTTTATCAACCAACCATGAACCTGGTACAAGCCAAGCAGTTACACCATCTGCCTTCTTCTTTCCTTTAACAAGAGAAGCGAAAGCACGGAAGTCTTCAATACGACCATTGGTACATGCGCCCAAGAATACATAATCGATAGGATGACCCTCGAGTTTCTCGCCTGGCTGGAAACCCATGTAGTTGAGGCTCTTCTTGAAACCAGCCTGCTCTTCCTCAGGAATCTCATCGAGAGTTGGGATATTCTCGGTAATGCCGATACCCATACCTGGGTTGGTACCATAGGTGATACGTGGTTCGATATCCTTGGCGTCGAAAGTCAACTCCTTGTCGAAGACTGCATCATCGCCACTCTTCAAGGTCTTCCAGTAAGCCACAGCCTTGTCCCACTCTTCACCCTTAGGTGCATATTCACGACCCTTGATGTACTCGAATGTTGTCTCATCAGGAGCTACAAAACCACCACGGGCACCCATCTCGATAGAGAGGTTACAGAGGGTAAGACGACCTTCCATAGACATATCCTTCACTACATCGCCACTGTACTCAACGAAGTAACCGGTAGCACCTGAAGTAGTGAGCTGGCTCATCAGATAGAGAGCAACGTCCTTGGCAGTAACGCCCTTGCTGAGCTTACCGTTGATGCTGATACGCATAGACTTTGGCTTGCTCTGGAGAATACATTGTGAAGCCATCACCATCTCCACCTCAGAAGTACCGATACCGAAAGCTACGGCACCCATGGCACCATGGGTAGAAGTATGAGAGTCGCCACAGACGATGGTCATACCAGGAAGAGAAAGACCCTTCTCTGGACCTACTACGTGGATGATACCATTATCCTTTGTGTTCATGGCAAAGTGAGTAACACCAAAATCAGCGGTGTTCTTTGCCAAGGTATCTACCTGCTTCTTTGAGATAGGATCCTCAATTGGTTTATCCTGATCATGGGTTGGTGTATTGTGGTCAGGCATACAGAAAATCTGGTCTGGACGGAACATCTTGAGTCCGCGTGCTCGCATACCAGCGAATGCCTGAGGTGATGTTACTTCGTGACAGTAGAGACGGTCGATGTAAAGCTGTGTAGGACCGTCCGGAACAATCTGGACAACGTGCTTGTCCCAAATCTTGTCGAATAATGTATTCATAATATCTCTTGTTATATATATATGTTTATCTAATCTTAAACTTGTTAATACAATCAATGTAAGCCTCAACAGAAGCCGTAACGATGTCGGTATCTGCACCGAAGCCATAATATACATGACCATCGTATTCCACCTGCATGTGAACCTTGCCCACATCATCAGAGCCCTTATCGATAGCCTGGATGGTGAACTCCTTGAGGTTCATCTCCTTGGTGATGACCTTCTTGAGAGCATTGATAGCAGCATCTACCGGACCGTTACCAGATGATGCAGCCTCAAACTTCTGACCTGCAATATCAAGACCGATACTTGCCACGCTCTTCACGCCCTTACCTGTAGTAACCTGCAACCAGTCGAGCTGAACACCATGCTTATCAGCAGAATCAGCACCGGCAAGCATCAAAACATCCTCATCGGTAACTTCCTTCTTCTTATCAGCCAGTTGGAGGAACTTCTTGTAAATTTTGTCGAGCTTCTCCTCATCATTAATCTCTACACCATTGACATGGAGACGATACTTCAATGCAGCACGACCAGAACGGGCTGTCAGAACGATAGCATTGTCATCCAATCCCACTTCCTTAGGATCAATGATTTCGTAAGTCTGAACATTCTTCAAGACACCATCCTGATGGATACCAGAAGAATGAGCAAATGCATTGCGACCCACGATAGCCTTGTTTGGCTGAACAGGCATATTCATCAGACTGCTCACCATGCGTGAGGTAGGAATAATCTTGGTGGTATTGATGTTGGTATCAATATTGATATGCTTGTGACACTTCAGAATCATGGCAATCTCTTCGAGCGAAGTATTACCTGCACGCTCACCGATACCATTGATGGTAACCTCAACCTGGCGTGCACCATTCAAAACACCCTGCAGGGTATTGGCAGTAGCCATACCGAGGTCGTTATGACAGTGGGTAGAAAGGCGTGCCTTGTCAATGCCATCAACATGCTCCATGAGATACTTGATTTTGTCACCATATTCATCAGGCAGACAATAACCTGTAGTATCAGGAATGTTCACTACAGTAGCACCCGCCTTGACAACAGCCTCTACGACACGAGCCAGATACTCATTATCAGTACGGCCTGCATCCTCAGCATAGAACTCTACGTCCTCAACATACTTTTTAGCATACTTGACAGCAGCTACAGCACGTTCGATGATTTCCTCGCGGGTAGAATTGAACTTATACTTGATATGACTGTCGCTGGTACCGATACCGGTATGGATTCTCTTATGCTTGGCATACTGCAAAGCCTCAGCAGCACAATCAATATCTTTTTCTACGGCACGGGTAAGTGCACAAATAGTAGGCCAGGTTACAGCCTTAGAGATTTCTACCACTGAATTGAAGTCGCCCGGACTTGATATTGGAAATCCAGCCTCAATTACATCCACGCCCAACTGCTCCAGTTGCTTTGCCACCTGAATCTTCTCAACTGTGTTCAACTGACATCCCGGAACCTGTTCGCCATCGCGGAGGGTCGTGTCGAAAATGTATAATCTGTCACTCATATCTTTAAAATTTTAAATTTACACCTTATTATATATAAGAGCTACACATTCAGAACGCACTACGTTTATATAGCAATCCGTGCAGAAGCATCAGATAAAGTAAAAAGCCTTTCCCCACTCCATAGACGGAAGTGTAGAAAGGCTTTTAATATCTTATGCGATGAACTATACGCACACCTTATCACTTCCGCCCACAAACTGCAGTCGAAGTCGAATAATAATGCTTGTAATGTTCAACAATGTTGTTCTCATATCTATCTTATTATGTTATATTCTTAAATTCGCATGCAAAGATAACACTTTTATTTGATACTAGCAAACAATTTATAACTTTTTTAATAGAAATGATAACAAATTCCTATAACCTTATGGTTTTTTCACCCAAAAACGTTAATTCTGTGCTAGAATTTGGCGAAAAAGCCAGTTTTTGAGTGAAAAAATTGACAAACTCTAACCTTAGAAAGGCAGATTCTCTGCAGGCGGCGGTGGTAGCGGACTACCATCCTGCCCTCCGCCATTCATCCTAGAGCCTACAATCTCACCACCTTCCTCGACAGGTGCTGCTGCAGCATCCTGCGGATCCTGGAATCGGGTAAATTCTCCACGGAAGTTCAGGAGAACATCTCCAACAGAGCCCTTACGGTGCTTGGCAATGATAATCTGTGCCATACCATGAAGGTCATTACCCTTTTCATCCTGATAGATGTGATAATATTCCGGGCGGTGAACGAAAAGCACCATATCGGCATCCTGCTCTATGGCACCGGATTCACGGAGGTCACTCAACTGAGGTCGTTTTCCTTCCAATCCCTCACGGTTCTCTACATTACGGGAGAGCTGCGAAAGAGCAAGCACAGGAATATTCAGCTCTTTGGCAATACCTTTGAGCGAACGGGAGATGGTAGATACCTCCTCCTGACGGCTACCAAACTTCATACCATTGGCATTCATCAGCTGGAGATAGTCGATCATCAACAGTTTAACACCCTTTTCCCTTACCAGTCGGCGCGCCTTGGTACGGAGTTCAAAAACAGAAAGACCAGGCGTATCATCAATATAAATAGGTGCACCTGTCAGTTTTCTCAGTTTTTTATCCAACCGTTCCCATTCTGGCTGTTCCAATTGTCCGTTCAGTATTTTTTTACCCGAAATCTCGCAAACATTCGAGATGAGTCGGTTCACCAACTGAACGTTATTCATTTCCAGAGAGAAGAATCCGATAGGCACATCATAATCTACCGCCACATTCTTAGCAATACTCAATGCAAAGGAAGTCTTACCCATGGCAGGACGACCGGCGATAATCACAAGGTCGGACGGTTGCCAACCTGATGTTATATCATCCAACCCACGATAACCCGTAGGAATACCGGTAAGACCACCCGAGTTCTGAGCGGCGCGCTGCAAGATGGCAACGGCCTCCTTTACAACCGGATCAATCTGTGTATAATCCTGCTTCATATTGTTCTGCGAAAGCTGGAAGAGTTCACCTTCAGCTTTCTGCATCAGTTCATCCACATCCACACCTTCTTCATACGCCATCGTCTCGATGTCGCCGGCATAATGAATCAGCTGGCGCTGCATATATTTCTGCGCCAGGATACGGGCATGCGACTCTACATGGGCAGCCGAAGCCATGCCTGCAGAAATATCCATGAGATATTGTGCTCCTCCCACCTTATCCAGTTCGCCAGTCTTGGCTAACTGATCGGCAAGAGTCATGATATCCACAGGCCGTTCCTCCATGTTCATCACCTGGATAGCCTGATATATTCTCTTATGACGCGGGTCATAAAAAGTATCCGGCTTGAGCAACTCCGACACCACCGAAAAGGCATCAGAATCTATCATCAAGGCACCCAGTACCGCCTGCTCCACATTCACAGCCTGCGGCTGCAAATGGGCATAGGTTGGATCTATCTGTACCTTATTCTTATTTTTATTATTCTCCGCCATCTTTATTGTTTTTTCCTTTCCTCGAAAACTTTTTTTGTTATAAATTCCAATTCTATAGGCGCAATACCACGATTATCGAGCCAATCTCCCATCTCGAGCAGGCCGAATGCATCTATATCTTCCTTAGGGGAAAAAGCTGCATGACCAGATGCTTCATCCAAAAATCTGATAGCTGCAGATCCTCCCTTTTTCACGAGAACGCAGAGTCCATAATAGAAAAATTTCATAGACTCCCATCTGTGGTCTTGTGGCTTGGAAACTTTGCTCACCATCGCAGATAACATTTTCATGAACATGCGTTCCTTATCATCCTTATCCATATCTGTCATGTCAGAATTCAATATTTCCCTAATCTCATTATCATCACTATTTTGCAGATAAGGTTCTATTAAAGCCATTGCATGGTCAATGTTTTTATCGCCTTCCGATTCAGAAAAGAGCAAAGAGAAAGCCAGTCTGCATTCAACCTGTTCTTCCTTAGGATACTGTTCATCCATCTGGAAAGCCCATTCCAAAGCCTCTTTATAATGATGGAGTTTCAATAAGAGATCGGTCTTTTTCAGCTTGAGCTTAAACTGCTTACTCTCATCTGATTCTTCTTTTATCAAGCAATTCAATGTTATTAAAGCCGCCGGGTCTTTTATCTCCTCTTCTATTTCTAATTTCAACTCCGTGGCAGCCTTATAAGTTGGGCTTGTATTCTTAATCACATAGAGATGTTCAAGCGCTTCATCATATTTTTCCTCCGATTTGTATGCCAATGCAAGCATCATATGCTCTTCGTCGGTATATTTTTCCAGATTACGCAAAATCTTGCTAACAAAGGCATAGTCACCTCTTTTAGCAGAGAAACGGGCCAGCGACAGGCGATACTTATCATATTCCGGTTTAGCAAACAGTCCTGTAGTAAAGAAAGGAATTTCCTTCTGCACTTCGAAAGGATTATCAAATGCCTTCCTCATCGGAGAGAGAGTATAGAATCGGTAGAGGTCCTGCACATAGCGATGACGAACCCTAACTGCACGTTTCTTCTTTTCCTCTTCAGAGAGATTCTCTTCATGTTCCATTACCGAATCAAGCAGTGTGACATTTTCAGAATCCTTTGCTTCTGTAGAATCAGTCTCATCCTCTACTGGCTCTTCGGTATTCTGCTCTTTTTCCACCTCATCTTCTTCGTCATAAAAAACAGGACCAGACACCATATTTTCCGGGGTAACATCCAATGATTCAATAAATTCCTTAGATGTATTATTCAATGAAAGAATGATGCTATACAGATCGGTATCACACATAGAGGCGCCTCTCAAGAGATTGTTGATGAAATTGCGATGCTGTTTCATCGTAGCCCGAACATTCTTGAGCGTAGAATTACGGACATAGAAAGGAACAAACCAATTATAGAGTGAATGGAAATGACCGAAGCTCTTCTGGTTGGCAAACTGATGATAATAGACATCAACTCCTATATCTTCTGAATTCAACATATAGTCGAAGGCTCCCTTAAGGGCATCATCAGGATTCCCCCCATCTGCTGAGAAGCAATTAAGTCCCAATTCACCCGTTTGGTCTATCTTTTCGGCCAAATCCTGAGTAAAAGAAGTGAACATGGTCTTCACCACGGAATGCATCATCTCCTTGCTATCCTTTTTACTTGTAAGACATAGACGCATCTGGCGTTGGAGATCAACACAGGCTGCCAAAAATTCATCATCCATGATCAAGCCAGCAGCAGAATCCCAATATTTCTGTTTTTCACCCGAATTGGTTATTGCACAGAAAACGAAACCCACCAAAGCTCGCTGGCGAACACTGCAAGTACAGTCGTCAGACTTGATTAAGCGCATCAAGACTGCAAGTCTAGGGGCATCCATGAATACAGAGCATGACAATGAAACAGCCGAAACTATCATATTGATGGTGTATGGATCTACCAAATCGGAAGCGATGATATCAAGTATATTCTTGACAAAATCATCATTCCAGTCTTCAGTTGTCAAAATATAAGAAAACACCATATTGCGATAGGCATTAAGCTGCTCTTGTATCTTTTGTCTTTCCTCGTCTATCTGTTCTTCAGACAAGTCTACCTTCAAATTTAGCATAGCTTCATCTGTAGCAAATTTCTCAAAGGTTTCCTGTACCTCATCAAAACTTTTCAGATTCTGAGCTCTTTTGTTAAGTGCAACAAACGTAGGCTCATTTGCCAAAATCCAAGCGTGACGCACTTTACCAAAGAACTTATCAGTATCAAGATCTAAAGTTTGAGCAAGATTATAAAGCTCTCGGTGTTTAAGCTTGCCATCTATATAATCATGATATAAAGCATCATATCTTTTTTCAATTTCCGCAATTTCAGGCTGACACGATTCGAGCCCCACTTCCTGGTCAATTATCTTGCGAATAGCTTCAATTCTGGATATAGTAGTGACATTTTCATGCGAAAACTTTGTCCAGCTAAAATCTTCTCTTTTCATAAGCCGCTTATTTTTGTGCTACAGCCAGGTCACGACGTCTTGGTTCCATAGCGTGTTCATATTTAAGTTTTGGAAGATTACTGATGGTTTTAGCATCGGCACCCGTATATTTTGTGATGATACTTGCATAATGCTGTACCCCACGACTGTTTATGCTATCAACAGCAATATTATACGCCTTGATAAACTTGGCAACTTGGTCTTTACGGCGCGGCTCTGAAAGTATTTTCTTGCGGAAAGCCACAACACCTAACTGCAAGTTCTTATCTCTGCTGTCAAAGAGTTTTACATGCTGTTCAAGTCGGGCTTTGGTAGCTTGAGGTTCTGGCAGCAACATGGCATCCATCTCGTTGTTAAGCAACATACGCAGACGGATGTTCAAATCGTTGATTTGAACCTTATAAGCATCATATTTAGGCTTACCGCTATCGATTGCTAAAGTAGCCAGATAATCTGTTGCAGAGTAGCGGGTCATAGCCACCATCTTATCTGACAGTTGTTTCAGTTCGGATATACGCGAACGCTTATTGGTAATAAACTGCCAATAAAGATTGGTAGAAATAGGGTACGTCAAAGCAGTACCCCGTTTCTCTATATGATGTGCACGAATCAGATCGGTCACGGCTCCCTCTACGCGCTTGCGCTCGATAGCAGTATCACAATCCATTTGTGCAGTATATCTACGCAAATGTACGTCTACACCTTGCTGCTGGAATATACTGTCATCACATGCCAGAAAGATTGGCAGGCAGTCCATTGTTGGCATCACCGCTATCTTCAGCGCAGCACGGTCTAGGCTATCCAATCTAGCCTTTTCCTTCTTGCTCAAGCGATGACGTTCTGCTTCCGACTTGCCACATCCTGCAAATCCTATAGCCAGCAAGAGCATCAAGGCTGCAAACGTTTTGAACTTATTCATTATCAATCCTTTAATCATTTGTTATTCTACATAGAGAACCAATCCCTTCAAATATTCACCTTCCGGATGATAAATATTGATAGGATGGTCGGCAGGCTGGTGCAACTGGTGCAAGATGCGAACCTTTCTTCCAGCCTGCGCTGCAGCAGTAAACACAGCATTGCGGAACTGATCCTTCGTAACCACCTGAGAGCAACTGAAGGTAAAAAGGATGCCGCCCTTCTTAATACGCTGCAAGCCCTTTACGTTCAGGCGGGTATAGCCCTTCAGCGCATTGCGCAAAGCCGCACGGTGCTTGGCAAAAGCAGGAGGATCAAGAACAATCAGATCATACTGCTGGTCATGTTCATCAAGATACTTGAAGGCATCTTCGCAGATAGCCTCATGGCGTGCATCTCCAGGGAAATTGAGCGCAATATTCTCATTGGTCAATTCTATCGCCTTGGCACTGCTGTCTACGGAGTGAACAGCCTTAGCCTCGCCTCTCATCGCATAAACTGAAAAACCGCCGGTATAGCAGAACATGTTGAGCACGCTCTTACCCTTGGCATAATGCTCGAGCAGCGAACGGTTCTCACGCTGATCTACGAAGAAACCCGTTTTCTGACCACGCAACCAGTCGATATGGAATTTCAGTCCATTCTCTACAGCAACATCGTCAGCATCACCTCCCAGTATAAAGCCATTTTCCTGTCTGAGGTCAGCCTTATACGGTAAGGTTGTCTCACTCTTATAGTAGATATTCTCCAGTGCTTCGCCCATCACCTTCTTCAAGGCTTTGGCTATCTCCATGCGGCAAACATGCATACCCACACTGTGAGCCTGCATGACAGCAGTAGGACCATAGCAGTCGATAACAAGTCCCGGCAAGTTATCACCCTCACCATGAACCAAGCGATAAGTAGTATTGGATGAATTACCGGCAATACCCAAAGCGAGTCTCATCTTATATGCCGAATCCAATCTGGCACACCAGTACTCCTCATCAATCTCAATATCTCTAAAAGAAAGAACACGTACAGCGATAGAACCGATCTGATAATGACCTATAGCAATGAATTCACCACTACGGGTAAACACTCTCACAATGTCGCCCTCCTCTATGCCCTCATCCATTGCCTGGATAGCACCCGAGAAGATCCATGGATGAAAACGCTTGAGCGATTCTTCCTTACCTTTCTTTAAATATACGCTTTTATACATATTTATATATGAAGTTTCTTACGATTATCAATTTCTATTCCTTACCACCTTATATCATGCCCTGAGTTCATCGAGCTCGTAATCGCCTGTAGCAGACAAACGCTTGAATTCCTCATACAGATTAATGCAGCACCAGGCATCTGTAGCTGCATAGAGAGCCTGCGATTCCTTCAAATCGCTAGCCTCCCAATTGCTCAACCGTTGCGCCTTGCTGATTTTCTGGTGAAACAGGTTAGCATACAGTTTCTGCAGACTCATGTCTGCGATACCAAAGTTCTTAGCAACATCCTGCAACTCGATAAAGTAGCCAACCTTAAAAGCAGCTCGCTTATGGAGCTGCAGCAAGTCATCGTGCCAGGAAAGTCCTACTTTTGGCACGGTGGTATCTTCGAGCAAGCGAATGATGGCAGGAGTCATGCCCGTATGATGCAGGCGGAAGAGATAACAAGTATCATGTGTACTCACCTGCAACAACGAAACATGGTAAGCCTGACCACGCTTGAATGATGGGCGCGTTTCTGTATCCACACCCAGTATATAATGGCTAAGTAGGTCATTAACAGCCGCTTCTGTATCTTCAGGCTTGTCAACGACTACGATTTTGCCAGGAAACAAAGCTCTTGGCAAATTCGTGATTGCCGCCTTGTCGAAACTAGTGAAAATAATCTTCATTATGCTTTTTATTCTTTACAAGTTGCAAAATTAGAAAAAAAAGATGAGAAAAAGAATTGTTTTCTCAATTATTTTCGCTAATTTTGCAGATAAATTATTCAAAAATATATAAAATGGCTAAAAAAAGAACTGAAAAAAAGACCAAAACCTTTAGCGAAGCTATTGGTTTACAGTATATTTTCAACAATACTATCACTGACTTTTTCATAGGATTAGCCTTGGTAGTCATTGCTGTGGTTATCATCATCGCTATGATCTCCTTTCTCAACACAGGAGCCAATGACCAGAGTTTGCTCGAAAATCTGAAGCCGGGCGAATGGACCAACACGGAAAAACAGTTTCAGAACTACTGCGGATCCTGGGGAGCCATTGTATCCTATTGGCTCATTGTCATCAATTTCGGATTTCCAGCCTTCTTGCTCCCATTCTTTGTCATCATGGTGGGATTGCAGATGATGCATGCCTACAAGCTGAACCTGTGGAAATGGTTCTTCTGCATGATTGTGATCATACTATGGATGTCGGTAACCTTTGCCAAATTCATCGCACCTATCATGCCAAGCCTCATCTTCAATCCGGGCGGAAAGCACGGACTCTTTGTCGTGCAGAATCTGGAGAACATCATGGGTCCTCCAGGACTTACTGCCATTCTTTTCTTCGTGGCGGTAGCATTCCTCACCTATCTCACCACTGAAACTATTACGGTTATCAGAAAAGCACTCAACCCTATCGGTTATATATCAAATAAGGTGAAATTTGAGATTACTAACCATGGAAAGAACAGGAAAGATACGGAAGCTATCGACGAGGTATACGCCAACGCAGCATATGGTCCTGGCACAGAGGATGAGAAAGAAGAATATAAGGAAGAAGAACCTGCCAAAGTCATCGACCTGAATCTGGATCCGGACCAGACTTTCGCAAACCCGGACACACCTTCTACGTCTGTTGAGTCAGAGGCAGACGGACAGGAAGCTACAGGAACAGAAGGTGATACAGACAAAGATGAAACCATCGCTATAGCCAACGGCACGCAGAACGAGAATATGTCATTCATTGCACGTCAGCGCGAACTCCGTACAAAACGGGCTGAACAGGAAGCATTGGAAAAGCAAGCTGCCGAGGCTGCTGCAGCTTCTGAGCATATAGGTATGGACATCTCTGTAGCCACAGCCGACGAGAAGGCTACAGGCAACACCTTGAGCAATGCAGAAGTACTGAATACTCCGATCAATCCGAAGGAGCCGTTCACCAGATATAAATATCCGGTACTCAACCTTCTGAAGAAGTATGAGGATGACGGCGTATCCATCGATGAGGAAGAGCAGCGCGCCAACAAAAACCGCATCATCGAGGTGCTGGGCAACTTTGGCGTACAGATCAAAACCATCCGTGCTACGGTTGGTCCTACCATCACACTCTACGAAATCCAGCCTGCAGAAGGCGTACGTATCTCTAAGATCAAGAATCTGGAAGATGACATCGCCTTGAGTCTGGCAGCTCTCGGCATCCGTATCATCGCTCCTATCCCAGGTAAGGGAACCATCGGTATTGAGGTACCTAACGCAAAGGCGAACATCGTTAGTATGGAAAGTACTTTAAACTCAAAGAAATTCCAGGAAACCAAGATGGAGTTACCTATCGCTTTGGGTAAGACCATTACCAACGAAGTGTTTATGGTTGATTTGGCAAAGATTCCTCACCTGCTTGTTGCGGGTGCTACCGGACAGGGTAAATCTGTAGGTTTGAATGCCATCATCACCTCTTTATTATACAAGAAACATCCAAACGAACTCAAACTGGTTCTCATCGACCCTAAGAAGGTGGAGTTTAGCGTCTACTCCCGTATTGCCAATAAGTTTATGGCTGCGGTTCCTGATGAGGAAGAACCTATCATAACCGACGTAACCAAGGTGGTTAGAACCCTGAACAGTCTGTGTGTACTGATGGATAGCCGTTACGACTTGCTCAAAAAGGCAGGAGCACGCAACATCAAAGAATACAACCAGAAGTATATCAACCACAAGTTGAAGTTGACAGATGGACATGAGTATATGCCATACATCGTGGTGATTATAGATGAGTTCGGTGATCTGATCATGACAGCCGGCAAAGAAGTAGAACTTCCTATTGCCCGTATCGCCCAGCTGGCACGTGCCGTGGGTATCCACATGATTATTGCCACCCAGCGTCCTACAACCAGCATCATCACGGGTAATATCAAGGCTAACTTCCCTGGCCGTATCGCCTTTAAGGTTACATCTGCCATCGACTCAAAGACCATTCTTGACCGTACAGGAGCCAACCAGCTGATTGGTCGTGGTGATATGCTCTATCTCTGCGGCAACGAACCTGTACGTGTACAGTGTGCCTTTGTTGATACACCTGAAATCGAGCGCATCAACGAGTATATCTGCGAACAGCCTGGCCCTATCGAACCTATGGAGTTGCCAGAACCAGCTAATGATGAAGGAAGCGCAGGTGGAAGCGGCAGCATCAGTGCCCGCGAACTGGATCCGTTCTTCGAAGAGGCAGCCCATGCGATTGTTCTTTCACAGCAGGGTTCTACCAGCATGATCCAGCGCCGGTTCAGTATCGGCTATAACCGTGCAGGACGATTAATGGACCAGATGGAAGCTGCAGGCATCGTAGGTGCAGCACAGGGCAGCAAGCCTCGTGAGGTACTGATACAGGATGAAAACCAGCTTAATAATCTGTTAATGGCACTTCGAAACTCTTAATTTTAGTAAATAACTAAGGGTATGAAAGAAGATAATATTGGAAAAGGTTAAATTATTAAACCCTGAAGCCGTGAAAACGTCTAAGAGAGAAAAGACGTTTTTACGGCTTTATGATAGAGTATGAAATTTTAGAAGATATAACATAGAATTTTAAAAGAAAGGAAAAGATAAAAATGAAAAAGATTTTAGCATTGACTTTCGTTGCAATGATGAGCATCGGAGCCATGGCGCAGACTGCGCAACAGGTACTTGATAAGACCGCTGCCGTTATTGGCAACAAAGGTGGAGCTAGCGCCAACTTCAAGATGAGCAGCTCTAAGTATGGATCAGCAAGCGGCAGTATTGCCATCAAAGGCAACAAGTTTAACGCCCGTACCCCGCAAGCCATCGTCTGGTTCAACGGCAAGACCCAGTGGACTTATCTAAAGAAAACCAACGAGGTGAATGTCAGCAACCCTACACAGGCTCAGCAGATGTCCATGAACCCTTATACCTTTATTAATATATATAAGACTGGTTATAAGTCAACGCTCAAGACAGCAGGCAGTAACTATGTAGTACATCTCGTTGCCAATAACCAGAAACGTTCTGTAGCCGAAATGTATATCACCATCAACAAAAAGACACATATTCCATCAGTTGTCAAGATGCGACAGGGCAATACCTGGAGTACCATTACGGTAAGTAACTTCAGAGCCAAGAGCGTTTCTAACAGCACATTCAATTTCAACAGCAAGGAATGTCCAGGAGCTGAAGTCATCGACCTGAGATAATCGTCTGAAATATCGTATAAAGTTTATTTTCAAATAAGATTCCCCGCCACAACCCTCCGGTAGCGTGACGGGGAATTACTTTTTCCAAAAGGGTTTTAGTATCAATAATTTCCAAAAGCGAATCATAGGATCTACCTTTTTGCACAACAAATCTTAAAACAACTATGCAATTGTAAAATATTCAAAATACTTTGGAATTTTTGCAAAAATATTTGGCGGATACAAAAGAATTGCTTATCTTTGCAGCAACAAATTATAACAACAAGTAATTATGAAGCAGACAGAAGCCTATCAAAGACTCGTGGAGAAAGGTATCCGACCATCACTCCAGCGTATTGCCATCATGGATTGGCTTATTAATCATCCCACTCATCCAACTATCGAGGATGTGTACAAAGGATTAGCTGAAAGTATCCCAACATTGAGCAAGACAACCGTTTACAATACACTCAGAATGTTGAGTGAGCACAATGCGGCTCAAATGATCACAATCGATGAACATCGCGTGTGTTATGATGGAAATATTAAAAGCCACGTTCACTTCTATTGCAGAAATTGTGGCAAGGTAATTGACTTTTTCGGCGAACCTGCTCCAACAGTGGAACCAGGAAAGGAAATTGAAGGAAACATCGTATTGGAAGAACAGCTCTACTACAGAGGAATCTGTACAGAATGCGCTAAAAAAGGCGTAAAGTCACCTCTCACAGAGACTGTTCATTAATTCAAAAGACAATAATTATACAACAACTTTAAAACAAAAGCATTATGAAGAAAAAGTTTATTTGCACCGTTTGCGGTTACATTTACGAAGGTACAGAAGCACCTGAGAAGTGCCCTATCTGCAAGGCTCCAGCCAGCAAGTTCAAAGAGATGGAAGATGCAGTAGATGACGATATGACATTTGCTACCGTTCACGTTCTCGGTCAGGCATTTAAGGATAGCGTTAATGAAGACGTTATCAAGGGTTTGAAGGACCATTTCAATGGTGAGTGTGGCGAGGTAGGTATGTATCTTGCTATGGCACGCCAGGCAGATCGTGAAGGCTATCCTGAAATTGCAGAGGCTTACAAACGTTATGCCTATGAGGAGGCTGATCACGCTTCTCGTTTTGCAGAACTTCTCGGTGAGGTTTTGGGTGATACCAAGAGCAATCTCGAGGCTCGTATTGCAGCAGAGAAGGGTGCTTGTGAGGATAAGTTCCGCATTGCCAAGCTTGCTAAGGAGCAGGGTTCAGATGCTATCCACGATACCGTTCATGAGATGGCTAAGGATGAAGCCCGCCACTGTGCAGGTTTTGCAGGTCTCTACAAGAGATACTTCAAGTAATAGATTTTAAAAGACGTAACTTTAAAAATTATAATACTATTTAGTATTGTAAGTCAAGAAAACAGGAAAGCCGATTCTTGTATAGTAATATACTTGAATCGGCTTTCTTTATGTGATGATAAATATTGTTACTTTGTTTCAGGAACCAGGAACTTGTCTCCTGTTTGCTTAATAAGTTCCTTGGCATATTTCTCAGGATACCCAGGACGAACTGGGGTTGCACCTAATCCATAAGGAGTCTTCTCGAAACTGCCATCTTTTTTGGTTGGCTTGATAATCATGTCATTATACTTCACTACCATAAACTGGAAGAGCTGTTGCCAACGCGCCAACATCTGCTGTGCCTTCTCAATACCATAATTATTGAGATACTTGACAGCAGCCTGTGGATCCTGTGCATACAGTTCCTGAGCCTTAGCCTCAACACCTGGCTGTGCAGCAAAATAGCTGTTATCCAGACTATCACGAACCTCCTTCAAAGTTGGGAACATCTGGCTGTAACGAGGATAAACCATATTGCTGGTCATATTGCACACCCAGTAAGCATTCTTGAAACTGAAATTCACTGCATCTGCTCCCGGTGTGTTATAACACTCAGGACGAACTGTAGAAGAACAGTAGATTGGTGTGAACGCTACCATATTGGCATCATCATTACCAAACCAAAGAACACCGCCAATCTCTCTAGGCATCCATGAACGCATCTGGCTAACAAAAACAAAACCACTCTGCTGGGTGCTGACCGGTCGTTCGTTGAAGCACTGCTTTCCATCCACCTTAAACATCAATGGAGTTGGCCTGTAAGGCATCTGCCAGATACCACCTCCGATATCAGTGCCATCAGCAACAGAAAGAGGTGTACCCTCATAATGGTCACGCATGCAAGCCTCAACATCAGCAACACTCACCTTCTTGTTTGGAACCACCCAGAGAGGCATATCCTTCGCATTAGAATCCTTACCCAAAGCCCAATCAAGATAAGGACTCATATCATAGAAATGATTCAAGAGAGCCCAAGCACGAGCATCGCAGAAACGACGTCCTGAGAAATCAGGCTTAGCATATGCCATTTTCCATGAGAAATCAGCATCCTTGCCCTGATACCAACCCTTACTGCGAGCAAAAGAAACGACATCCTTGGCATACATCACGTTTTTCTTATCCTTCATATTGAACTTGCCGATACGACTCTGGTTAGCATGTGCACAAACTGCATTATCAGGAATACGGAGAGCTACCCAAACCACGCCCTTTGAGCCTGGTCCCTTGCCCATCATCTCCATAATCCAAGCTTCGTTCGGATCACAGATGGTAAAGGTCTCGCCTTCTGAATTATAACCATAGGTATTGGCGAGGGTGGTCATCACCTTGATAGCCTCACGGGCAGTCTTACTACGCTGCAGAGCTACATAGATGAGTGAACCATAGTCCATGATACCTGTAGAATCAGCCATCTCCTCACGTCCACCATAAGTAGTTTCACCGATGGTGACCTGCCATTCATTGATATTGCCAATCACATTATAAGTCTCGGCAGCCTCCGGAATCTCACCATGATATTTATTGGTATCCCAATCGCAAATCTTACGCATCTCGCCCTTAGCATGCTTACCGGCAGGAAAATGACAGAGATTTTGGAACATACCATAGTCATCGGCACTATATGAACACATCACAGATCCATCAACCGATGCTTTTTTTCCTACTATAAAGTTGGTACATGCCTCAGCCTCAGAGACACTGCCCAACATAGCCACAGCCATTATGGCTGAAGCAAAAATCTTATTCATAAAATATACCTTAATTTATATATACAAAGTTTATATATACAAAAAGAGAAGAGCATTTGAATTCTTCACTCTTCCCTCTTCATTCTTTACTTATTCGCAAGCCTTGAAACTCATATCCAAGCCCTTCACACTATGTGTCAAGGCACCAACAGAGATGAAATCAACTCCCTGCTCTGCATAATCGCGGATGGTATCGTAAGTGATACCGCCAGAAGACTCAGTCTCATACTTACCTGCGATGATGTCTACAGCCTTCTTAGTATCAGGCACAGAGAAGTTATCTAGCATGATACGATTTACACCACCATGTTTCAATACCTGGTCAAGTTCATCGAAACTGCGAACCTCGATTTCAATCTTCAGGTCGAGGCCCTTCTCCTTCAGATAAGCATGGCAACGGTCGATGGCATTGTCGATGCCACCGGCGAAATCGATATGGTTATCTTTCAAGAGAATCATATCAAAAAGACCAATGCGATGGTTCATACCACCACCAATCTTAACAGCCTGCTTCTCCAACATGCGAAGACCTGGAGTTGTCTTACGGGTATCAAGGATATGAGTCTTGGTACCCTCAAGACGCTTTACATACTTAGCAGTCATGGTAGCAATGCCACTCATACGCTGCATGATATTGAGCATCAAGCGCTCTGTCTGGAGCAAAGAACGGGTCTTGCCCTCTACAATCATTGCAATGTCACCCTTCTTAACATGGGTTCCATCCTGAAGCAACACTTCTACCTTCATGGTAGGATCGAAACGGGCAAATACCTTCTTTGCCATTTCAACACCTGCCAACACGCCATCTTCCTTGATAAGCAAGTGGCTCTTACCCATGGCGTCTTCTGGGATACAACACAAAGTTGTGTGGTCGCCATCACCGATATCCTCAGCAAATGCCAAGTCTATCAACTTGTCTTCTAATTGATCTACGCTTAACATATTATTAATGTTTATGTTTAATGTTTATTGATTACTTTTCCGTTCCACAGGGCACGGAGGATGCCTTCCTCATCGCGTTCCACCCGGATTTCGCCGCCTAACCATTCGGTCATCGGCAACTCCTCGCGAAACTCGAAGTAGTTCACCACCCTGCCCTCTTGTATTTCTACCACAGCCTGCTGCAATATCGAGCCATCCGGCAATATCACCTGATGGGCTCCGCATCTTCTCATTTCTGCCATATCTTAAACATCCAGACTAATGACTCGTCATCTGAATAGGTTTATCAGGCATAGGAACCGGTGCACTGGTCGGAGGCGCCAAAGCTCCATCCGGACGTGCTGGAACACTCGGACCTGGTATACGGGTCTTACGAGCAGTATCTACTTTTGCCGAATCAGAAGATGCTGCAGAAGAAGAAACCGGTGCCACCTTTTTAGGATGCATACGGATGAGACGAATCTTATTGACAAACATCAGTTTAAGAGTCGTCAAAGAACCGACATCAGAACTGAAGCCACCCTCACTCAACATAAAGTACCCCTTTATACATTTGACTCCAAGGCTATCATTATCAGCGAGTTCTACACTATAGTGCTGAGCACTCTGAATATGAATTACAGTCTGTGCCACACTATCGTTCTTGAACTGAACAGCCAGCAAAGCGATACCATCACGCATACCATCCTGGAAGATAAACTGCGATTCGAAATCAAGACGGAACCGGTCACCCTTATGGAAAGCAGTATCAGCTTCAATTTTAAAACTGCGACTGTTGAAGCCCTCATCAGGCGAGAATACCATCGAAGTAGCATCCTTCCAGATATTGGCAGTATCACCAACAGCAGTAAGATTGTCAAAATCACTATTTCCTGCACTGTTTCCACCCAATGCAACAGCCTCTTTATCCAATCTTTCAGCCAAATCCTTATACACATCATGCAGCAATTCAGTATGGCGCATATAATAAACCATCGAACTGTCGAAGTCTGCCGAGGTGACATCATGTTTCTTCAGTACAGCCTCGCGATAAGCCAGACTATTCTTCTCACTACCACCGTCTTCACTCTGAGCCATAGCAAGAGCGATGTGATAATCGAAGAGAATATCCGTCATCTTTCCTTTAGAGAGCACATCTCTTGGCAGCGAAGGCTTGCAAGAAGCGAAGACTGCACAAAAGGTTACTATCCAACAGAGATAAAGAAAAGCTTTCTTCATGATTACTTGTCCTCCTTATTTTCTTGAGATTGAGACTTTATCTTTTCTTCAGCAGTTTCAATAAAAGAAGAATCTTTAACCTTCTTCTCCTTATCACCACCTCCGAGAGCTTCCAGTTCTTTTCTACAGAAAAGCAAGAGAGAAATGATGCCGACTGATACACAGGAATCTGCAAAATTGAATACAGGATCGAAGAATGTACCATGCTGTCCACCCCAGAAAGGGAACCATTCAGGCCATGTATAGGTGAAGAACGGAAAGCGGAACATATCAACCACCTTGCCCATGAGCACGGGTGCATACCCCTCGCCGAAAGGCACAAGATAAGATACATAATAAGGTGAAGCACCGGTGAAGATAAGTCCGTAGAAGATGGAATCAATCATATTGCCGATTGCACCCGTCAGAACCAGCGCCACCAGAATGATGTATAACAGGCGATAGGTACCACGCTTAATGATGCGATACAGATAAATGCTCAACGCACAGATGGCTACCAGGCGCAACAGACTTAGCCAGAACTTGCCGATAAACGACATACCCCAAGCCATTCCGTTGTTCTCAACAAATTCGATATAAAACCAATCAGTAACACGAACAGACTCGCCAAGGCAAAAATGGGTCTTGATGTACACCTTGATAATCTGATCGATAACAAGAAGCACAACCACCATTGCCGTGACGAGCCATCCGTATTTAATTTTACTTGTTTTCTCCATTTATTACTTCTTTCTAGCCTCCTTAGAAGCTACACTCAAAGTGGCATGAGGTACAGCACGCAAACGCTCCTTAGGAATCAACTCGCCTGTTTCGCGGTCAATACCATAGGTCTTGTTCTGGATACGAACCAAAGCTGCTTCCAATCCCTTGATGAACTTCTGCTGACGCTGAGCCATCTGGATGATTTCTTCCTTGCTTTGTGCTTCACTACCCTCTTCAAGAGCCTTGTAGGTTGGTGATGTATCTACCACATCATTACTGTCTGAGTGGTTCAGCTGAGCCATACAATCATGATAAGTCTGCTTTGCCACCTTCAATTTCTCATCAATGATAGCGCGGAACTCCTCGAGCTCCTGATCGCTATAACGCAGTTTTTCGTTAGCCATAGATGTTATCTATTATGTTATTTATTAATGTTTTTAGGAAATAAGGGCTAGAAAGTTAGAAGTAAGCAGTTTGGAAATGCTCCTAACTTCTAACTCCTAACTCCTAACTATTTAATTCTTCTCTACGAGAATGTTCAACTTAAAGTCATCAAACTCGGTCTCAACACCTGCGTTGTCGCCGATTTCGATGCTGTCTGCCAATACCTGACCCTTGATGTAGTCGGCGAATGCCTCGATGGCTGCGTCAGTCTCCTCATTAGGAGCCACAGTTACGTTGATGCGGTCGGTAATCTCCAGACCTGTCTCCTTGCGGAGGTTCTGGATACGGTTGATCAACTCACGAGCCATACCCTCCTTCTTCAATTCTGGGGTCAACTCTACCTCAAGCGCTACGGTCAGATTGCCCTCGTTAGATACGAGCCATCCTGGAATATCCTCAGAGATAATCTCCACGTCGGCTACCTCTACCACGGCTTCCTGTCCGTCGATATTCAATGTGATGTTGCCTGCCTTCTCGAAGGCTGCAATCTGGTCCTGATCGAGCGCTGACATCTGGGCAGCAACACCCTTCATCAGCTTGCCGAACTTCTTACCCATCACTCTAAAGTTACACTTCACCTTCTTTACGAGAATGCCCTGACCCTCAATGAAGTTAACCTCCTTCACGTTCACCTCGTTCTTCAACAGTCCGGCTACTGCCTCGATGTGTGCCTTCTGTACATCATCTACTGCAGGAATCATGATCTGCTGCAGTGGCTGACGAACCTTGATGTTCACCTTGCGGCGCAATGCCAATACCATAGAAGTAATCTTCTGGGCGATGGCCATACGCTCCTCCAGGTCGGCATCGATAGCAGTTTCATCTGCTACAGGGAACTTATCGAGATGTACGCTCTCCAACTCGCCGCCCAAGTCGTGATACAACTCGTCTGCATAGAATGGAGCGAATGGTGCCAGCAGCTTAGCCACTGTCATCAGGCAGGTATAGAGAGTCTGGTAAGCACTCAGCTTATCCTCGCTCATCTCCTTACCCCAGAAACGTTTACGGTTCAGACGAACGTACCAGTTAGAGAGGTCATCGTTGACGAATGCATCGATGAGACGGCCTGCGCGGGTTGGATCATAGCCAGCCAACTCTCTGTCAACGCCCTTGATGAGGGTATTGAGTGAAGAGAGAATCCAGCGGTCGATCTCTGGGCGCTTCTCGAATGGCACCTGAGCAGCCTCTGCATCGAAACCATCTACATTAGCATAGAGGGCGAAGAAACTGTAGGTATTATATAAGGTACCGAAGAACTTACGACGGGTCTCGTCCACACCGTTAGGGTCGAACTTGAGGTTGTCCCAAGGCTCGCTGTTGGTCATCATATAGAAACGAACTGGGTCGGCACCATACTTGTCAATCATCTCGAATGGGTTAGTCACGTTACCCACGTGCTTACTCATCTTGTTACCCTTGGCATCGAGAACGAGACCAGAAGAGATTACGTTCTTGAAGGCTACGCTATCGAATACCATGGTAGCGATGGCGTGCAGGGTGAAGAACCATCCACGGGTCTGATCCACGCCCTCATTGATGAAGTCGGCTGGATAGAACTTAGGAGGAATAGCATATCCCTCGTAGGTGCTGTGGATGAGTGCATCGCGGTCTGCCTCTGTGCCACGTGCCATCTCACCCTCAAATGGGTAGTGGAGCTGGGCGTAAGGCATTGAACCTGAATCGAACCAAACGTCGATGAGGTCGCTCTCACGATACATTGGCTTGCCCTCCTCGTTAACCAATACAATCTTGTCAACGTATGGACGGTGGAGGTCAATCTTATCATAGTTCTCCTGACTGTAGTCGCCAGGAACGAAACCATTCTCCTTCAATGGGTTGCTCTGCATGATGCCTGCAGCCACTGACTTCTCGATTTCAGCATAGAGTTCCTCGAGGCTGCCGATGCACTTCTCGCCACGGTTCTCATCACGCCAGATTGGCAATGGAGTACCCCAGAAGCGGGAACGTGAAAGGTTCCAGTCGTTCAGGTTCTCGAGCCAGTTGCCGAAACGGCCAGTACCGGTGCTCTCAGGCTGCCAGTTGATGGTCTTGTTGAGTTCTACCATGCGCTCCTTGCGGGCTGTATCCTTGATAAACCAGCTATCCAATGGGTAATAGAGGATAGGCTTGTCGGTACGCCAGCAGTGAGGATAGTTGTGCACGTGCTTCTCGCTCTTGAAAGCCTTGCCCTCCTGCTTCAACTCGTAGCAGAGTACGATGTTCAGGTCTTCAGCCTTATCAGAAGCCTTCTTGTCCCAAACACCATCCACATTAAACTGTGGGTCGTAGGCATTCTTCACGTAGTCGCCTGCGTGATGAGCGTATGCCTCCTTGTTGACGCAAGCGCTTACGAAGTTGTCATCGAGGTCTTCGATGAGATAGAACTTACCCTGCAGGTCAACCATTGGGCGTGTCTCACCCTTCTTATTAATAAGGTAGAGGGCTGGGATGTTGGCATCCTTAGCCACCTTGGCATCATCGGCACCGAATGTAGGTGCGATGTGCACGATACCTGTACCGTCATCGGTAGTAACGTAGTCGCCGAGGATTACGCGGAAAGCCTCGCTATCCATCTCTACGAACTGATCGCGACCATCCTCAGAAGCGAACACCTTCTCAGGATGAGCAGCAGCATATTCTGTTACGAAAGCCGGTGCGAAGAGATCAACCTTCTCGCATGGCTTTACCCATGGCAGGAGCTGCTCGTAGTGCATGCCTTCGAGGTCGGTACCCTTCATGTGGTCGATAATGCGCCATGGGCACTGCTTCTTCTCCTTGTCGAATGGCAGGAGATCACCCTCCTTGCACTCCTGGTCAGACTTCAGATATGAACCTACCAGCGCCTCAGCCATCACGAGTGTCATAGGCTCGCCATTGTAGAGGTTGTAGGTCTCGATGGCTACATAGTCAATCTTAGGACCTACACAGAGAGCCACGTTTGATGGCAGAGTCCAAGGTGTAGTGGTCCATGCGATGAAGTATGGCTTGCCCCACTTGGTCCACTCTGCCTTAGGATCCTTGATGAGGAACTGGGCTGTGGTGGTGAGGTCCTTAACATCGCGGTAGCATCCAGGCTGGTTCAACTCGTGAGAGCTCAAACCTGTACCCGCACCTGGAGAATATGGCTGGATGGTGTAACCCTTGTAGAGCAGACCCTTGTTGTAGAGCTGCTTGAGGAGCCACCAGAGAGTCTCGATATACTTGTTATCGTAGGTGATATAAGGATGATCGAGATCTACGAAGTAACCCATCTTCTCGGTCAACTCGCGCCACTCGGCGGTGAACTTCATCACGTTCTCGCGGCACTTGTGGTTGTAATCCTCGGTAGAGATATACTTCTCGGAAGCCTTGTTGTCGATATCCTTCTTGGTGATGCCGAGTTCCTTCTCGACACCGAGTTCAACAGGGAGTCCGTGGGTATCCCATCCCGCCTTGCGGTGAACCTGGAAGCCCTTCATGGTCTTGTATCTGTTGAATGTATCCTTGATACTACGTGCCAACACGTGGTGAATACCCGGGTGGCCATTAGCTGATGGAGGTCCCTCGAAGAAGATAAACTGAGGGCAGCCTTCACGCTCGTCGATAGACTTGTGGAAGATATCATTTTTCTCCCACGCTGCTAGTACGTCATTGTTTGTCTGAGTCAAATTCAGACCGTTGTGCTCGGCAAATTTCTTAGCCATATTATCTATTTTATTTTTATATTGTTTTTACTTTTGGGCGCAAAGTTACAAAAAAAAAAGGGTTTACCCAAAATCTTTAATATATTTTCTACTTATATATACAAAAAAGACTCCTAAATGACTGAAAAATTGCTCTTTCCAAGTCATTTAGGAGTACTTAAACCTAAAATAAATGAAATATGATAAACTAAATGTTTCTAAAAGTAATGGCGGCTAACCATTGACTACTTGATAACAAACTTCTTGCCATTGCAGATATACATACCTGGAGCCAGAACGTATTCTGCATCAGAAACCTTGTTTACTTCAGCTACCTTCACACCATTGATAGAGTAAATCTTCAACTTAGCAGGAGCCTTCTTGCTACCTACCTGGTTGATACCTGTTGAGACAGACTCATTGGTCTTACCGTCAAAGTTATAAACTGCACCGTTTTCGAATTTCAAATCCTTTGTCTGCTGACCACTGCCGTTGCTGAAGATGATCATGGTAGGAGCAGTTGTCAAATCGCCATCATACTTCCACATCCAAACATCCAAACCATTCTTCTTCATGTTAGTCTTGGTACAGCTTACACCTGGCCAGTTACCACCGGTAAAGTTGTCTGTATTATTCCAAGCCCAGCAATCTACCTGACTCCAATCTGAAGGAGCGAGGAAGTAAGCGAAGATACCTGTTGGAGTAGGAATAACTACCTCTTTAATCTTGTTGAAGGTTGCAGAACCTGTCTTGGTTACACCTTCTGCATTAGTTGCGCTCCAAGTTACAGTCTTGCTTTCGCCTTCCTGCATATCTTCACCGAGAGTGAATGTAGCAGCCTTACCAGGAGTAAGAGCTACCTGCTCGCCATTACCAATCTTATACCAACCGCTCTTGGCATTGCTGCTCAGTGTGGCTGCTACGGTAACAGTCTTCTCGAAGTCACCACCATTAGGACTCAAAGTAACCTTGGCTGCAGTATTGACAGGAGCGTCAATCTTCTGAGCATTTGCACCGCCGTCATACTTCAGGTAGATATCACCTGTGATACCAGTGATGTCACCAGACTGTGCACCGCTATTATTATTCAAGATGACATTGAAGTTATCTACGCCATCAAAAGCGCAAGTCCAGTACTTTTCGCCATTGATTTCTTCAGACTCTGTCATCTTTGTACCAGGCCAATCGCCTGTCAATTTCTTAACAGAAGAACCTTTTGACCAAGCATAGATAAAAGGAGCATTTTCTGCCTGTACATATACGGTGATAGATGCGTTAGGGTCCACCTTCTTGAAGGTCAAGCTACCGCTCTTTACTTTACCGTCCTGGGCCTCTGCGCTCCACTCAATAGTCTTGGTGTCGCCAAAGTTCATACCGTCGCCAATGGTAAGGTTCTCACTCACACCAGGAGTCAAGTTCACCTTATCCTGACCTTTTATCTGATACCAACCAGACTTAGCGTCTTCAGAGAGAGTAACTGTCAGGTTAATAGTCTCAGTACGGAATGATCCACCTGCCTGTGAGAATGAAACGCTTGCTGGCTGAATAGGACCCTGCTCGTTCCAAATTGTACCAGCCTCCTCATTACCATCATAGTCTTGACCGTCCAAAGACTTAGCTGTAGTATCGTAGATGAAAGCACCATCCTCACCGATCTTGCCATCCTTCCAGTCCTTTACGAGAACACGGAGCTGACCCTGAGTAGCAGGAGCTTCTACTTCAATAGTAGAACCTGTATATGTCTTACCAGTTACCACGTCGGTATAAGTACCAGCTGGGCAATCTGTGAAGGTAGCACCACCATTGAGGGCTACGAGCGCATAGCAATCCTTGTAAGCACGCTTGAAAGCGATACCATTCTTACCTGTTGCCTTACAACCATCTGTTGTCCACTGACCCTTACGGAGAGCAGGAACAGCCTGACGGATCTTGTTCAAACGGATGAGGTGCTGAGCTACATCGTGATTCAAAGTAGCTGCTACGTTACCTGTAGCCTTATACTCACCGAAGTCTGTTGCTGTTACATCACCTGTGATATAACCACCGAAGTAAGCACGACCAGTTTCAGAAAGAGGACCGTTAGGACCTGGGTCGATTCTTACACCACGACGGAAACCAACCTCAGAACCATAGTAGATACATGGAATACCACGGAAGGTAAACAAGAGAGAGAGGTTCTCAGCCCACTGAGCATCTGTACCACCGAAACGGTTGAGATCGTTAGGGCCTGGACTGTAGTCATGGCTGTCAATATATACTACATTGTATGTAGCGTCATTATAGAGTTCGTCTTCCTTTGAAAGACGGAATGCATCTTTAGCTGTATTGTAGCTATAGTGCATTGGGAAGTCGATGACATTAAAACCACTTGCCTCAGAATAGTCTGGCTCATGCCATGCACCATTGATCATCTTGGCATTTTCGCTCTTCTTGTCACCAAATGTTTCCTTACCGCAGAGTGCCTGAGGACCGACAGGACCAGAACCCTCTGGCAATACCTGACTGTCCCAGAAGCTTTGGCTTCCATCCCACTGGTTCATCAAAGACTCATCAGACTTCCATGTATAGAAGTAGCAAGAAAGATTAGCCTGACCTCTGTAGGTTGCTTCGTGACCACGGGTACAAACCTCACCATACATAAAGAAAGGAGCCTTGTTCAATCGCTTATTCTCGTACTGCTTACCGAGGGCAGCAAACTGAGGAATGAACTGATGGTTGAAAGTGAGTCGTGAGATGTGACCAGATGTATCGATACGGAAACCATCCACACCCATCTTGATGAACTGACCATAGCACTTCACGAGATAATCTGCCACCGCGTCGTTCTCTGTATTCAGGTCTACGCAGTCACCGGCAATCTGCCCCCACCAACGGGATGGATCATCCCAACCGAACATACCGAAATGATGCCAGTAGTTGTGAATATCCTGGTTCTGACCATTCATATTCTTCATCATGGTAAGACGACGCTGGTATTGATCTTTTGGAAGGATGGTCAGGTAGTCACTACCCAAAGTTTCTGTAGGGGTCATACAAGCATCGATGTAAGCTTGGTTGCGAAGTTGTGTGTTACGATCGAACAGCTTGCAGAGCTTCTCCTCACCGAAGTTACCAGTGTGGTTGAGCACGATATCGAGGATAATCTTGATACCCTTTTTGTGAGCCTTGTCGATGAGTTCCTGGAACATCACGTCACCACTCTTACCATCACTGCTCTGATAGCGGCAGTCAACATGCTGGAAATCCATGGCATGATAGCCGTGGTAGTCATAACCGGATGCGTTCTGTACGACAGGAGTAATCCAGATGGCTGTGAAACCAAGAGCCTTGATATAGTCGAGCTTATCAATGACACCCTGGAAGTCGCCTCGCCAGCAAGGGTCTTTTGTTTCAATCTGCGCTGCCTGGTTGTCCCAGCAGAGCACATTGTTTTTAGGATCTCCATCGTAGAAACGGGTGGTGATCATGAAATAGATACTTTCGTCTCGGAAGTCAGTACGATCGCTGGTAAACGTGTCCGTAGCCATCGTCTGCATAGAGACCAACATGAGCATAAGAACCGCCCATAATTTTGCGGCAAGTTTTTTCATAATGAAATTGTTAAGTTTAAAATTGAATAGTTGAATAATTACACCGCAAAATTACGAATTCTTTTTATAAATACTATAAGATAATTCACTTTTCTATTGTTTCTTCTGTGCAATCGATTTCGCAGCAACAAAGAAAAAGAGGCTGAATTTCGCAATACGGATATTTGCAAAATTCAGCCTCATTCAGAGGATATTATGTACATAAACTGCTAACCGCACGGGGACAAACTCACACTACCCGCTTACAGAGCAGGCGAAGTGCTTGTTTAAGTCCCAAAGTAGCGGTAAGTTTATTTGATAACAAACTTCTTGCCATTGCAGATATACATACCTGGAGCCAGAACGTATTCTGCATCAGAAACCTTGTTTACTTCGGCTACCTTCACACCATTGATAGAGTAAATCTTCAACTTAGCAGGAGCCTTCTTGCTACCTACCTGGTTGATACCTGTTGAGACAGACTCATTGGTCTTACCGTTGCGGTCATAGACTGCACCGTTTACGAAATCGAAATTACCAGTCTGGTTGTTACCATTACCATTATTGTTGAAGATAATCTTAGCAGGAAGTTCAGTCTTATCACCATCATACTTCCACATCCAGATATCCAAACCATTCTTCTTCTCACCAGTCTTGGTACAAGCTACACCAGGCCATTCACCAGCATATTTGTCACCATCAGTCCAAACATAAGCGTGAACATCAGTCCAGTCTGAAGGAGCGAGGAAGTAAGCGAAGATACCTGTTGGAGTAGGAATTACAACCTCTTTCTGCTTGTTGAAGGTAGCAGAACCTGTCTTGGTTTCATTGTCAGCATTAGTTGCACTCCAAGTTACAGTCTTGCTCTCGCCTTCCAGTATATCGTCACCGAGAGTGAAGGTAGTAGCCTTACCAGGAGTAAGAGCTACCTGCTCGCCATCGCCAATCTTATACCAACCGCTCTTGGCATTGTTGCTCAATGTGGCAGTTACGGAGATAGTCTTCTGGAAGTCACCACCGTTAGGACTCAAAGTAACCTTGGCAGTAGCAACTGTATTGACAGGAGCGTCAATCTTCTTGGCACTTCTACTACCATCATACTCCAAGTAGGTATCACCTGTAATACCAGAGATTTCACCAGACTGAGCACCGCTACCATTATTCAATATTACATTGAAGCTCTCAACGTTATCGAAATCATAAGTCCAGTATTTAGCACCATCAATCTCCACAGGACCATCCATTACCTTACCAGGCCATTCACCTGTCAGATTTTTGCCGCCAGTTATCCAAGCGTGGATGTAAGGAGCCTTGTCTGCCTTTACATATACGGTGATAGCTGCGTTAGGATCTACCTTGGTATAAGTAACCTTACCAGTCTTCTCGCCTTCAGAGCTTGTAGCGCTCCAAGTCACAGTCTTGGTCTGATTGAAGTTCATGTCGTCACCGATAGTGAAGGTAGCAGGCTTACCAGGGGTCAAAGCTACCTTGTCCTGTCCCTCAATCTGGTACCAACCAGACAAAGCATCTTCTGAGAGTTCAGCAGTAACTGTTACCGTATTGGTGCGGAAACTTCCACCAGCTGGAGAAAGAGAAACGCTTACTGGCTGAAGAGGAGTCTCGTCAACCCAAGTTGTACCAGCCTCTTCATTACCATCATAGTCCTGACCACTCTTATGCTGAGCAGTAGAAGCATAGATAAAAGCACCATCATCAATGAGCTTGCCACCCTTCCAGTCTTTCACGAGTACGCGAACCTGACCCTGAGTAGCAGGAGCATCAACGGTGATAGTAGAACCTGTGTAAGTCTTGCCTGTTACCAAGTCTGTATAAGTACCAGCTGGGCAATCTGTGAAAGTAGCACCACCATTGAGGGCTACGAGTGCATAACTGTCCTTATAAGCACGCTTGAAGGCGATACCGCCCTTGGCAGGAGTACAGCCATCGTCTGTCCACTGACCCTTACGGAGAGCAGGAACAGCCTGACGAATCTTGTTCAGACGGATGAGGTGCTGAGCCAAATCATGATTCAATGTAGCTTCCACATTACCAGAAGCCTTGTATTCACCGAAGTCTGATGCTTCTACATCACCTGTGATATAACCACCGAAGTAAGCACGACCTGTGTTAGAAAGAGGACCATTAGGACCTTTGTCAATCACAGAACCACGACGGAAACCTACCTCAGAACCATAATAGAGACATGGGATTCCACGGAAGGTAAACATCAGAGAGAGATTCTCAGCCCACTGAGCATCACTACCAGAGAAACGGATACCATCACTTGGCTGAGGACCATAGTCATGACTGTCTACATATACCACATTGAAAGTAGCATCATTGTATTTCATATCACCAGACTTAGCCAAGCCGTATGCACTTCCTGCATTAGAGAAGTTGTAGTGCAATGGGAAGTCGATTACATTGAAACCGCTTGACTGAGAATAGTCTGGCTCATGCCATGCACCATTCAGCATAAAGGTATTATTGCTTTCAGGAGAATCAGCATTATCTTTCTCGCAGAGAGGCATCAGCTTAGCATCATAACCTGTACCACTGTCATAGATTTCCTGAGTGTCCCAGTATGACTGGCTGCCATCAAAGCTATCCATCAAGTTCTGTGGAGCCTTCCATGTATAATAATAAGGTGAAAGGTTGTCCTGACCACGATACTGCACACCACCGAAACGGGCACAAACCTCACCATACATGAAGAATGGAGCCTTGTTGATGCGCTTGTCCTCGTACTTCTTACCGAGGGCAGCAAACTGAGGAATAAACTGCTTGCAGAAGGTAAGACGTGAGATGTGACCGGATGTATCAATACGGAAACCATCGACACCCATCTTGATGAAATTACCATAGCATTTGACAAGATAATCAGCCACTGTATTATTCTCAGTATTGAGGTCCACACAGTCGCCTGCAATCTGAGCCCACCAACGATTAGGTAAGTCCCAGTTGAAGTTACCGAAATGGTGCCAGTAGTTGTGAGTATCATGATTCTGGCCATCGGTATTCTTCATCATGGCAAGACGACGCTGATACTGATAACCAGGCAGAAGACCTGGATAGTCACTACCCAATGTTTCCAAATTAGGAATCATACAAGCATTGATGTCTGCCTGGTTACGAAGACGAGTATCACGGTCGAACTCCTTGCAAAAATGCTCCTCACCGAAGTTACCGGTGTGGTTGAGCACGATATCGAGGATAATCTTGATACCCTTGGCGTGAGCCTTGTCGATGAGCTCCTGGAACATCACGTCACCACTCTTTTTGCCGTCACCACTCTGATAGCGGCAGTCTACCTTGGAGAAATCCGAAGCATGATAGCCGTGGTAGTCATAACCGGATGCATTCTGTACGACAGGAGTAATCCAGATGGCAGTGAAACCAAGCGCCTTGATATAGTCAAGCTTGTCAATGACACCCTGGAAGTCACCTCGCCAACAAGGGTCCTTGGTACTCTTCTGTGCTTCCTGGTTGTCCCAGCAGAGCACGTTATTAGAGGGATCACCATCGTAAAAACGAGTGGTCATCATGAAATAGATACTTTCGTCTCGAAAGTCAGTACGATTAGATGTGAAGACATCCGTCGCCATCGTCTGCATAGAGACCAACATGAGCATAAGAACCGCCCATAATTTTGCGGCAAGTTTTTTCATAATGAAATTGTTAAGTTTAAAATTGAATAGTTGAATAATTACACCGCAAAATTACGAATTCTTTTTATAAATACTATAAAACAATTCACTTTTCTATTGTTTTTTCTGTGCAATCGTTTTCGCAATAACAAAGAAAAAAGAGGCTGAATTTCGCAAAACGGATATTTGCAAAAATCAGCCCCATTCAGAGGATATCATGTACATAAACTGCTAACCGCACGGGGACAAACTCACACTACCCGCTTACAAAGCAGGCGAAGTGCTTGTTTAAGTCCCAAAGTAGCGGTAAGTTTATTTGATAACAAACTTTTTGCCATTGCAGATATACATACCTGGAGCCAGAACGTATTCTGCATCAGAAACCTTGTTTACTTCGGCTACCTTCACACCATTGATAGAGTAAATCTTCAACTTAGCAGGAACCTTCTTGCTACCTACCTGGTTGATACCTGTTGAGACAGACTCATTGGTCTTACCGGCAAGGTTATAAACTGCACCGTTTTCGAATTTCAAATCCTTTGTCTGCTGACCACCGCCGTTGTTGAAGATGATCATAGTAGGAGCAGTTGTCAAATCGCCATCATACTTCCACATCCAGACATCCAGACCATTCTTCTTCACACCGGTCTTGGTACATGCTACACCTGGCCAGTTACCACCGGTAAAGTTGTCTGTATTATTCCAAGCCCAGCTGTCTACCTGACTCCAGTCTGAAGGAGCGAGGAAGTAAGCGAAGATACCTGTTGGAGTAGGAATAACTACCTCTTTAATCTTGTTGAAGGTTGAAGAACCTGTCTTGGTTGTACCATCAGCATTGGTTGCACTCCAAGTTACAGTCTTGCTCTCGCCTTCCATCATGTCAGCACCGAGTGTGAATGTAGCAGCCTTACCAGGAGTAAGATTTACCTGCGCACCATCACCAATCTTATACCAACCGCTCTTAGCATTGCTGCTCAGCGTTGCAGTTACAGTGATTGACTTGTCAAATTCACCACCGTTAGGGCTGAAAGCCACCTTAGCAGCAGTTGTCAAATTTGCTGGAGCAGAAATCTTCTTGGCATTTTTACGACCGTCATATTCCAAGTAGGTATCACTTGTAATACCAGTGATGTTACCAGACTGATCACCGCTACCATTATTCAATATTACATTGAAGCTCTCAACGTTATCGAAATCATAAGTCCAGTATTTAGCACCATCAATCTCCTCAGGACCTTTCATCACCTTACCAGGCCATGCACCTGTCAAATTCTTACCGTCAACACCTGTTGTCCAAGCGTGGATGTAAGGAGCCTTGTCAGCCTTCACCATGACCACGATAGATGCGTTAGGATCAACCTTAGTATATGTTACCTTACCAGTCTTCTCCTTGCCTTCAGAGCTTGTTACACTCCAAGTCACTGTCTTGGTATCCTTGAAGTTCATGTCTTCACCGATAGTGAAGGTAACAGGCTTACCAGGGGTCAAATCTACCTTGTCCTGTCCCTCTATCTGATACCAAGCAGACGTAGCATCTTCTGAGGCCTCAGCGGTAACAGTTACCGTATTGGTGCGGAAATTTCCGCCAGCTGGAGAAAGAGAAACGCTTACAGGCGGAAGAGGAGCCTCGTCAACCCAAGTTGTACCAGCCTCTTCATTACCATCATAGGTCTGACCACCCTTATGCTGAGCAGCAGTATCGTAGATGAAAGCACCATCATCAATGAGCTTGCCACCAGTCCAGTCTTTCACGAGTACGCGAACCTGACCCTGAGTATTAGGAGCATCAACAGTGATAGTAGAACCTGTGTAAGTCTTGCCTGTTACCAAGTCTGTATAAGTACCAGCTGGGCAATCTGTGAAAGTAGCACCACCATTGAGGGCTACGAGTGCATAACTGTCCTTATAAGCACGCTTGAAGGCGATACCACCCTTGGCAGGAGTACAACCATCGTCAGTCCACTGACCCTTACGGAGAGCAGGAACAGCCTGACGAATCTTGTTCAGACGGATGAGGTGCTGAGCGACATCATGATTCAATGAGGCAGCCACATTACCAGAAGCCTTGTATTCACCGAAGTCTGATGCTTCTACATCACCTGTGATATAACCACCGAAGTAAGCACGACCAGTTTCAGAAAGAGGACCATTAGGACCTCTGTCAATCACAACATCGCGACGGAAACCTACCTCAGAACCATAATAGAGACATGGGATTCCACGGAAGGTGAACATCAGAGAGAGATTCTCTGCCCACTGAGCGTCTGAGCCGCCAAAACGAGACCCTGACCCAGGACCATAGTCGTGACTGTCAACATATACCACATTATAGGTAGCATCATTATATTTCATATCACCAGTCTTAGCCAAACGGTATGCGGTGGCAGCATTACCGAAGTTGTAGTGCAATGGGAAGTCGATCACATTGAAACCGCTTGACTGAGAATAATCTGGCTCATGCCATGCGCCATTCAGCATAAAGGTATTGTTGCTTTCAGGAGAATTCGCATTATCCTTCTCGCAGAGAGGCATCAGCTTATCATCATAACCAGAACCTGTGTCATAAATTTCCTGAGTATCCCAGTATGCCTGGCTGCCATCAAACTGATCCATCAAGTTCTGTGGAGCCTTCCATGTATAATAAAAAGGTGAAAGGTTGTCCTGACCACGGTACTGCACACCACTGTAACGGGAACAAACCTCACCATACATGAAGAATGGAGCCTTGTTCAATCGCTTGTCCTCGTACTGCTTACCGAGGGCAGCAAACTGAGGAATGAACTGCTTGCAGAAGGTAAGACGTGAGATGTGACCGGATGTATCAATACGGAAACCATCGACACCCATCTTGATGAAATTGCCATAGCATTTGACAAGATATTCAGCCACTGTATTATTCTCAGTATTGAAGTCCACACAGTCACCTGCAATCTGAGCCCACCAACGATTAGGAAAGTCCCAGTTGAAGCTACCCAAATGGTGCCAGTAGTTGTGTGAATCATGATTCTGACCATCTGTATTCTTCATCAGGGCAAGACGACGCTGATACTGTGCCGCAGGCAAAAGACTTGGATAGTCACTACCCAATATTTCTGGATTAGGAATCATACAAGCATTGATGTCTGCCTGATTACGAAGACGGGTATCACGGTCGAACTCCTTGCAAAAATGCTCCTCACCGAAGTTACCGGAGTGGTTGAGCACGATATCGAGGATAATCTTGATACCCTTTTCGTGAGCCTTGTCGATGAGTTCCTGGAACATCACGTCACCACTCTTTTTGCCGTCACCGCTCTGATAACGGCAATCTACCTTGGAGAAATCCGAAGCATGATAGCCGTGGTAGTCATAACCAGACGCATTCTGTACGACAGGAGTAATCCAGATGGCAGTGAAACCTAACGCCTTGATGTAGTCGAGCTTGTCGATGACACCCTGGAAGTCACCTCGCCAACAAGGGTCCTTGGTACTCTTCTGTGCTTCCTGGTTGTCCCAGCAGAGCACATTGTTTTTAGGATCTCCATCGTAGAAACGCGTGGTGATCATGAAGTAAATACTTTCATCTCGGAAATCTGTACGATTAACCGTGAAGCTGTCAGTCGCCATCGCATTAGACGAGGCAAGCAGCAGCATCGCTGCAAAGAGCTTCTTCTTGAACTTTCTCATAATTTTTTTTGAATTAAGTTAAGATATTTAGTCAAATTTTATTCCACTTACAAATTTAATCATAATAAATGATGATAACAAATAAATAAAGCAACTTCTGCTCATTTTTTCGTGCAACCGATTGCATTAATAAGTAAAATAAACAAACACAAACGATTATACGAAAAAAATACGCAAGTTTTCATCTGAAAACTTGCGTATCTAAAAGAGAAAAGAAATTTATTACTTGATAACGTACTTCTTGCCACTGCAAATATAGACACCAGGAGCGAGGATGTACTCAGCATCTGCCATGCTGCCTACCTCAGCTACCTTCACACCATTGATAGAGTAAATCTTCAACTTAGCAGGAGCCTTTTTGCTACCTACCTGGTTGATGCCTGTTGAGACAGACTCATTGGTCTTACCGTTGCGGTCATATACAGCACCATTGACGAAAACCAAATCTTCTGTCTGCTGACCATTACCACCGTTATTGAAGATAATATTAGCAGGAAGTCCTGTCAAGTCACCATCATACTTCCACATCCAGACATCCTTACCATTCTTCTTCTCACCAGTCTTTGTACAAGCTACACCTGGCCATTTATCTTTGCCACCGGTAAAGTTATCTGTATCATTCCAAGCCCAGCAATCTACCTGACTCCAGTCTGAAGGAGCGAGGAAGTAAGCGAAGATACCTGTTGGAGTAGGAATAACCACCTCAGCCTTCTTGTTGAAGGTAGCAGTACCTGTCTTAGCCTTATCCTCTGCATTAGTTGCGCTCCAAGTTACAGTCTTGCTCTCGCCTTCCATCATGTCAGCACCGAGAGTGAAGGTAACTGGCTTACCAGGAGTAAGAGCTACCTGCTCACCATTACCAATCTTGTACCAGCCGCTCTTAGCATTGTCGCTGAGGGTTGCTGTTACAGAGATGGTCTTCTGGAAGTCACCACCGTTAGGACTCAAAGTAACCTTGGCTGTTGTGTTGACAGGAGCATCGAGCGTCTTGACATTTGAACCACCGTCATACTCCAAGTAGATATCGCCTGTGATACCAGTGATGTCACTTGACTGCTTGTCATTACCATTATTCAGAACCACATTGAAGCTCTCTACTCCATCGAAAGTCTTGTACCAGTAGTTGACACCACCAATCTCTTCAGGACCATCCATGGTCTTACCGTGCCATGCACCTGTCAACTCCTTTTTTGGAGTGCCAGGAACCCAAGCATAGATAGTTGGAGCATTGTCTGCCTTTACATATACGGTGATAGATGCGTTAGGATCCACCTTGGTGAAGGATACAGAACCATTCTTCTCACTCTTGTCGTTCTTAGCATACCATGTTACAGTCTTGGTCTGCTTGAAGTTCATACCTTCACCGATAGTGAATGTCTTGGTCTCGCCAGGAGCCAACTCAACCTTGTCCTGACCTTCTACCTGGAACCAGCCTTCAGTAGCCTTACCGCTAAGGCTTACCTCTACAGTAACAGTATTGGTGCGGAAAGTACCACCATTCTGAGAGAACTTCAAACCAAACTCATTAGTCTGTGGCTCAACCCATGTTGTACCATCTTCCTCATGACCATCATAAGCCTGATCAGCCTCTGACTTAGACTTAGGAGCCTCATTATAGATGAAAGGACCATCCTCACCTATCTGACCGCCCTTCCAGTCCTTCACGAGAACACGGAGCTGACCCTGAGTAGCAGGAGCGTCAACGGTGATAGTAGAACCAGTGTATGTTTTGCCTGTTACCACGTCGGTATAAGTACCATCAGGGCAATCTGTGAATGTTGCACCACCATTGATGGCTACGAGTGCATAGCTGTCATTCTTGTAAGCACGCTTGAAGGCGATACCGCCATCAGCAGGAGTACAACCCTCGTCGGTCCACTGACCCTTACGCAAAGCAGGAACAGCCTGACGAATCTTGTTCAGACGGATGAGGTGCTGAGCTACATCATGATTCAAAGTTGCAGCCACATTACCTGTTGCCTTGTAGTCACCGAAATCAGATGCTTCTACATCACCAGTGAGGTAACCACCGAAGTAAGCACGACCAGTTTCAGAAAGAGGACCGTGAGGACCTCTGTCAATCGGAGCACCGCGACGGAAACCTACCTCAGAACCATAATAGAGACATGGAATACCACGGAAGGTAAACATCAGAGAGAGATTCTCTGCCCACTGAGCATCATCACCAGAGAAACGGAATTGGTCGTTGGTTTGCTGAGGACCGTAGTCGTGGCTATCTACATATACTACATTATAAGTAGCATCATTATATTTCTTGTCACCTGACTTTGCCAAACCGTATGCGGCGGCAGCATTACCGAAGTTGTAGTGCAATGGGAAGTCGATCACATGGAAACCGCTTGCCTGAGAATAGTCTGGCTCATGCCACTTACCATTCACCATAAAGGTATTGTCGCTTGTTGGTGTTGGGGCATTGTCTGACTCACAGAGAGCCATCTGATGGTCATCTACACCTGTACCGCCATTGGCTTTATCAAAGAGTACCTGTGTATCCCAGTAAGACTGGCTGCCATCCCATTTGTCGAGCAAGTCCTTTGGAGCCTGCCATGTGTAATAATAGCAAGAGAGGTTCTCCTGACCACGGTATGTGACATCACTGTAACGGGCACAAACCTCACCATACATAAAGAAAGGTGCCTTGTTCAATCGCTTGTCCTCATACTGCTTACCGAGGGCTGTAAACTGAGGAATGAACTGCTTGCAGAAGGTAAGACGTGAGATGTGACCAGATGTATCGATACGGAATCCATCGACACCCATCTTGATAAAGCTGCCATAGCACTTCACAAGATAATCTGCTACGTAGTCATTCTCGGTATTCAGATCCACGCAGTCGCCTGCAATCTGAGCCCACCAGCGGTTAGGATAATCCCAGTTGAAGTCACCAAAGTGGTGCCAGTAGTTGTGAACATCCTCGTTCTTACCACGGACGTTCTTCAACAAGCCAAGACGACGCTGATACTGCTCATAAGGGACACTTGTAAGGTAGTCGGAACCCAACTTCTCCTCGTTAGGAATCATACAAGCATTGATGAGTGCCTGAGTTTCCAAGTCGGTATTACGGTCAAACTCCTTGCAGAGTGTCTGCTCACCGAAGTTACCGGTGTGGTTGAGCACGATGTCGAGGATGATCTTGATACCCTTTTCGTGAGCCTTGTCAATGAGTTCCTGGAACATGGCGTCACCGTCCTTGCTACCATCGCTGCTCTGATAGCGGCAGTCTACATGCTGGAAATCCATGGCATGATAACCGTGGTAATCATAACCAGATGCGTTCTGCACTACTGGTGTAATCCAGATGGCTGTAAAACCAAGCGCCTTGATGTAGTCGAGTTTGTCGATGACACCCTGGAAGTCGCCTCGCCAGCAAGGGTCTTTTGTTTTGATCTGCTCTGACTGGTTGTCCCAGCAGAGCACATTGTTTCCTGTGTCACCATCGTAGAAACGCGTGGTCATCATAAAATAGATACTTTCGTCTCGGAAGTCAGTACGATTGCTAGTAAACGTGTCTGTAGCCATCGTCTGCATGGAGACTAACATGAGCATTAAAACCGCCCATAATTTTGCGGCAAGTTTTTTCATAATGAAATTGTTAAGTTTAAAATTGAATAGTTGAATAATTACACCGCAAAATTACAAACTATTTCTATCCGCCCAACAAGATATTTCACTTTTCTGCTGATATTTTTGTGCAATCGATTTCACAAATATTAAGAAAAAGAGGCTGGATTCTGTAAACCAAATATTTACAAAATCCAGCCCCTTTAAGAGTATATAATTAATATAACGGGCGCGCCAGAAAATAGTAAAGAATATTGTATTTTTGGCTTGTCCGAAATCAAATTCAGAGGTTTTCAGCCTCTTGCAACCAGATGGCTGAAGCTGCATCACTAGGCATACGCCAGTCGCCACGAGGGCTGAGGCTTACGCTACCTACTTTCGGGCCATCTGGCAGACAACTGCGCTTGAACTGCTGATTGAAGAAACGGCGCACGAAGGTCTTCAGCCACTTCTTAATGGTTTCCTCATCATAGCTGTCAGGATCATTATCACTGATCTTTACACGCTCCAGTTCGGAATCAACAAATGCCTTCTTTGCCAACATGTAAATCTTGGAAGGACGGAAACCGAAACGCAGGAAATAGTAGAGGAAGAAATCATGCAGTTCGTATGGTCCCACCAAATCTTCCGTCTTCTGCTTGATATTTCCATTCTCATCTGCCGGAATCAACTCTGGACTGATAGGCGTATCGATGATATCACGAAGAGTGATGCGGCTCTGTTCGTCTACCCCACTCTCTGCTACATGATTTACGAGATGTCGGATCAGGGTTTTAGGAATGCTGGCATTCACGCCATACATGCTCATGTGGTCACCATTATAGGTAGCCCATCCTAATGCCAACTCTGAAAGGTCGCCGGTACCGATAACCATACCACCCATCTTATTGGCTAAATCCATCAGGATCTGGGTACGTTCACGAGCCTGGGAATTCTCGTAAGTCACATCATGCACACTGGCATCCTGACCGATGTCCTCAAAGTGCTGGGTTACAGCCTTGGCGATGCTGATTTCCTTAATGGTAATACCAAGACTCTGCATCAGCGAAATAGCATTATTGTAGGTTCTGTCTGTGGTTCCGAATCCCGGCATAGTGACACCTACGATACCCTTTCGGTTCATTTTGAGTTTATCAAAAGCTTTTACACAAACGAGTAAGGCCAACGTAGAATCCAAACCGCCGCTAATACCGATTACAACGGTCTTGGCATGGGTATGAACGATACGCTTGGCTAGTCCCATGAGTTGGATATTGAAAATTTCCTCGCAGGAGGCATTCATATCGCTGCTGGTAGGAATAAACGGATGAGGATTCACCTCACGCTCCAACACAAAATCGCGTTCATTCTCGGTTGGTTCTGCTTCGATATTACGGATATTGAACTGACCGCCGAGAACAGAATATTTAATGTTGCGCTGGGCATTAACATAAGTAGAATTCGTACGACGCTCAGAGCGGAGTTTCTCTACATCTATCTGTGAGATAACCATCTGCGGTTCAATAGAGAAACGTTCACTCTGTGAAAGTAAAACTCCATTCTCATAAATCAGGGCATTTCCACCATAAACCACATCCTGCGTACTCTCACCGAAACCGCAGGAACTGTAGATATATCCGGTCATGGTACGGGCACTCTGCTGGCTGAGCAGACTCTTCAGATAATGATGTTTTCCGATGAGTTCGTCGCTTGCAGAAAGATTGAAAATCAAGTCTGCTCCTGCTAGCGCCAGTTTGTTGCTAGGAGGAGCCGGAGCCCATACATCTTCGCAGATTTCCACACCAAACTGTACGCCATCGAAAGTTTGAAAAATCTGAACATCAGGCGTCAGTTTCACCTTATGTCCGGCATAACGGACTTCGCAATCTCTCAGGTCCTGAGCCGAGGCAAACCAGCGTTTCTCATAAAACTCGCTGTAGTTTGGAAGATATGTCTTCGGTACAATACCGAGAATCTGTCCATGCTGGATAACGATACCACAATTGAGCAACAAGTCGCCCGCTATCACCGGCGCACCTACGATAGAGATGACATCGAGTTTGCGGGTGAAATCAAGCAACATCATCACCGCCTGCTCAGATGATTCGAGAAGCATCTGCTGACGGAAGAGATCCTGACAGGAATAGCCCGTAATAGAGAGTTCCGGAAATGTAATGATCTCTACACCCTTTCCCTCAGCCAGCGCTATCTGTTCCTCTATCTGCTGGGTATTGAAAATGACATCACCCACCTTTACGGCAGGGATGGCACTAGCTACCTTAATAAATCCGTACTTCATAATAAATTACTTTATTGTTACCTGTGTAGCACCATAGCCATACTCCTGGAAAGAAGCATCCTGATAGGTGCAACTCTTATAGCGATAGTTCAACTCATGAATGAGCGTCTGGCGCAACACACCTTCGCCCTTTCCATGAATAAAGATAATTTTCTGTCCCTTCTTTTTCTTATATTCCTCCATGGTCTTCTTGAAGATATCCATCTGATAATGAAGAATATCGGCAGAATTCATTCCAGCAGTTGTTTCAAGCACTTCATCCGCATGAAGATCTATCACAAGGGTACCATCATCCTTCTTGCTCTTCTTCTTGCTGGTGTTGGCGACAACCTTCTCATCCTTATACATCTGCTCTTTCAGACGCTTGGAATCGATAACCAGCGGACGGGCTATTTCATCGTTCTCTACAATCGTTAAGAGATAGGCTGGAGTCTCGAAGAAAGCGTTCTCCTCGAAAAGATGAAGTTTGTAGAATTTCACGGGATCGAGACGGAACTGAACATCTGTTGCCGGCTTCAGGAGAAATGGCTTGTCCTTCTTGTAAGCTATCATCTGGATGGCGATATGCTCCATCTCGTTCAGAGCCTCACGACCGAATTCCTCGATGAAGAGTTTGGTGTTCGGTTCTATTTCTCCCTCTGCTTTCAGAGTCCATGCATTTCCCTCAGCCACGAGATAGGTATAGTGGAGATAGTAGTTGCTGTCATTCACCATATAGGTCTCGAAACGGGTATTGGTTACGTCCTTGATGTTGATAGGTACAAAGGCGAGATAAGCACTGAGTTTGTTGCCACCCGTACGTTCCTCAACCGGTTTCACAAAGGTTATCTCACGGTCGGCAGCATCATATTCCTCTACATCCATATCCACTTCATCGTGATCATTCAAGATGGCCTTGATACTCCGGCTGTCCTGATGCAGTTCGGTATTGGCATGCTCCTCAGCCTTCTGCTGCGCATCCATCTTAGCCGAAATCATCTTGCCCATGGAGTATTCATCCTGCTCCACCACAACCACCTCGTTGATAGGCATCGGAATCTCAAAACCATCCTCATCCTCAACGAGCACAATATTTTTACCTTGGAAGCCGGCAACCTTTCCGCCACCCACTTCGCTCAAGAATCTGACTTTATCTCCTTTTTTCATAATCTATTAATAATTTGTAATTGCAAAGATACAAAAGATATTGCAAAACAGGGCTTATTTTAATATTTTTAATGCTACTGATAAAAATAATCCAGTAAAAGATGCACCATGTTAGATATTTTTCCGTATCTTTGCAAAGAAAAAGAAATAGTAACGAACCCTTTAAACTGAAAAGTTATGATTACATTTCCTTGCGCCAAGATCAATCTTGGTTTAAATATAGTTAGCAAGCGGAAAGATGGATACCACAATCTTGAAACGGTGTTCTACCCTATTCCGCTGACCGATGCACTTGAAATCAAGCTCATGGGCGATGAATTCCCTAGCGATGTTCCTTGTGATCTGAAGATTACAGGTAACGCAGTGGATTGCGATGAACAGAACAATCTCGTTGTAAAGGCTTATAATCTCCTGGCTGCCGACTTCAGGATTCCACGCATCCATGCTCACCTGGTAAAGCGTATTCCTTCGCAGGCAGGTTTGGGTGGCGGTTCTGCCGATGCAGCCTTCATGATCCGTTTGCTTGACGAGCGTTTCCGTCTCAACATCGGTAATCCGGAGATGGAAAGATATGCTGCCAAGCTGGGCGCAGACTGCGCCTACTTCATTTCTGCTGACCCCGAGGATGGCGATACTGCTTGCTATGCAGAAGGTATCGGAGAAGAACTGATGCCGGTAAGTGGTCCTGGCGATAATCTGAGGGGCTATCATCTGGTTGTGGTGAAGCGCGATGACATTGCCGTCAGCACCAAAGAGGCTTATGCAGCCATCACCCCACAGGCACCAGCCAAATGTTGCCGCGACATTGTACGCCAGCCTATCGAGACTTGGAAAGAGGAACTTGTCAACGATTTTGAGGCACCTATCTTCAAGATGCACCCGGAACTGGCAGAAATCAAACAGAAGCTGTACAACCTGGGTGCCTTATATGCAGCGATGAGTGGTAGCGGAAGTGCCATCTTCGGTATCTTCAAGCATAAACCTGCAAATATCGAGGAACAGTTCGAAGGAATGTTCTGTAAAATAATGAAACTTTAATTTAGTTAATAGTTTACTCTAAATATAATGAACGAAGAAACACATCAGAAACTGATGACTATCAAGCGAAGCTTCCGCTTGCTGATGAACGGTCCGGGATCGCAATCTATGCGCGATAAGGGACTGGGATATAAACTGAATTGGGGAGTACCATTCTATGAACTGAAAAAGATGGCTGAGGAATATGGTAAAGACTATGACCTCGCCATCGAACTGTGGAAGGAAGATATCCGGGAGTGCAAGATTCTGGCTACACTCATCATGCCTGCCGATAAGATGCTTCCTGAAATCACAGATTTATGGATGGAACAGGTACAGAGTCAGGAGATGGCAGAGATGCTTGCCTTCAACCTTTTGCAGCACGTAGATTATGCGCCTGTCATCGCCTACCAGTGGATAGCAAGTGACAAGCCGCTCTATGAGATTGCCGGTTTCCAGCTCCTTGCCCGTCTTTTTGCCAATGGGAAAGAGCCTAACGAGCGTGGCATCAACGAATTCCTGGATCAGGCTGCTGCAGCATTGCAGGGTGACAACATGGGAATAAAACATGCTGCCTCTAATGCGGTTCTCCGTTTCTGCGACTTCGGTGAAGATTTCGAGAAAATTGCAAGAGGCGCACTCAAGGGTATCTACGAGATTTAACGGTTCTGCTGACGCGGTCAGAAACAGGCCACAACCCTGCTGAAAATATGTCCCGACGTAGCATTTGCTGCGTCCCGACATACAAAAAAATACGTCCCGATGCAGCAAATGCTACGTCGGGACGTATTTTTATGGCTATTTTCGTCATTACATGAAATACTTCTGGTATTCGTTTTCGAAGTTCGGAGTAAAAACACCCTTGCCGATGTTTTCGCTGATTTCATCCTTGGTCCAGAATCTACCACCGGCCAATTCTTCCTGGCTCGGATTCACCTCGCCATCATATACACAGCGATGTACATAAACCAGTTCCTTTTCCCGCTGACTCTCAAAGACATAATGTCCAAGAGATTCCGGTTCAAAATCGGTGATTCCCAATTCTTCCCTTACCTCGCGATGCAATGCCTGACTCACACTTTCGCCTAAATCTACATGACCGCCGCAGGCTGTATCCCATTTATCCGGCTGGATATCCTTCCAGGCTGGACGATGCTGCAGATACAGATCACCCCGGCTGTTGAATACATGCAGATGAACAACCGGATGCAATATCTTGCTTCCGTCATGGGCATGGCCGCGGGTAACAGCGCCCAGGATGTTGCCCATTTCATCTACTATCGGAAATTCCTCGTTCTTATTATCTATCATCGTTTTTTTAAAGTTTATAGTTAACAGTTTATAGCGGCTTCGCCGTATAGCATGGTTGCCGTATAGCAAGATTGCCCTATAAACTATCAACTCTTAACTATTAACTTTCTAAAGCGTTCCGTATTCATCAGAGTAGCGCAACATCTGGTCGACATAGCTCTCCTCGTAATCCAATACTACGTCTGTAATTTCGCCTTCTTCATCCATCTCCAGTGTCATCTTCGGGTTGATGAATCCCTTGTATGGAGCGAGATTCAGTTTCTTGTATCTTGCCAGTATCTCGCGGTGCAATTCCGGATCAATATTCACGGCATACTTCTCAACCAACAGGCGGGCAGCCTCGAAATCGCCCTCGCTCTTGATGCGCTGAATTTCAGCAAGCAACTCACCGAAGAGATGGCGGAGCTTGGCATAATCATTAATCTTCACATAAGTCTTCGTCGTAATGATATTGCCCTCACTGTCCTTCAAAGCATCCTCGGCAGAAGCATAGTTCATATCCATCTTCACCAGTTCCACAGCACCCTCGGCATGTTCCATCACCCACCAGGCTATCAGCGCACGGTTGCGCATGTGGGCTTCCTCTATCTTGTCGCCTTCCTTGATGCGGATGGTCTGGGTGAGCAGACCGTTCATCAGATAACCGTAATACTGAGCCTTGTATGCCTCATCATTCGGAGTCAGACCCAGTTCTACCAATTTATGGTCGGCTACATAATAGAGTCCGAAAAGATCGGCTCTCGCCTCTTCTATCGTACTGCCATACGCCTTCAGTGCATCAGGGTCGGTACCAGGCAAAAGCTGTCCGCTACCATGTCCCAGACACTCATGCAGGTCGGTATGCAGATCATCTGTAATATCTTCGTACTGATTCATCAGACTGATGGTATCCTCGTCGATAACGAATTCATTGCGGAAACCATTGCCTTGAGCTGCCTTGTTATATGCCTCGGTCAGATTACCGATGGTCACACTCTTAGAACCATATTCCTGACGGATCCAGTTGGCATTCGGAAGATTGATGCCGATGGCAGAAGCTGGATACTCTTCGCCACCCAACATCGCCGCACAGATGACATTGGCTGTAACACCCTTCACCTCCGGCTTGCGGAAACGTGGGTCTACAGGTGAATGGTCCTCAAACCACTGGGCATTCTGACTGATGGTCTGGGTGCGCTTCGTAGCTTCAAGATCCTTATATTCTACGATGCCTTCCCAAGTACCTTTCAGTCCGAGCGGATCGCCATACACTTCAATAAATCCGTTGATGAAATCAATCATTCCCTCATGCTGCTGCACCCAGGCAATGCTGTAACGGTCGAAATCCTTGAGATCGCCTGTACGATAATACTTCACCAGGAGATCGATGAGATGTTTCTGTTCCTCATTTTCTGCATATTTCTGAGCACGGAGCAACCAGGAAACAATCTCCTTGATAGCTGCGCCATAGAGTCCGTCTTCGGTCCATTTCAGCTCCACCAGTTCACCATTACGCTTGGTCAGTTTAGAGTTCAGACCATAAGAAGGAGCCTGTTCGTTGCCCTCTTCCTTCATCCTGGCATAGAAACGTTCTACTTCTGTCTGAGAAACATTCTCATAGAAATTGCAGGCTGAAGTCTGTACCAGATCCTCGCCATCCGTCTGATTCACGCGCTTAGGCATGACTTCCGGATTGAAGATGACAGGCACCAGAATGCCCAACAGGTCTTCCTTGCTCTGCCCCTTGGAAAGAGGCAGGTATTCATCGGCTACAGCCCCAACCATCTCATAGAAAGATTCCTCTGAAAATCCTGGCACAAACTTTTCACATCCATAGTGATGATGAATGCCGCTGGCAAACCAGACACGCTTCAGATAAACTTCGAAAGCCTTGAAATCTTCGCTTTCTCGATTACCCTCGTAATGACGGTATACAGCCTCCAGGGTTTTACGGATGCGCAGGTTGTATTTGCCCTGCTGGTCGAAGGTAATATCTCGTCCCAAGAGGGTTGCCTTCGACAAGCAATAAATATAAATTTTCTGTGTGAGCGACAGGTTTTCGAAACCCTTCAGCTCATAACGGAGCATCTGGATATCGGCAAATCGCTCTTGAGTGTTTACATTACATTTTGCCATTTTTATCTGTTTTTACCATGCAAAAGTAATACATTTTTTCCACATACCAAACTTTTCCTCCTGTTTTTCGCTCTTTGCAAAGTTTTTTACTTGAAATATGCACTTTTTCTTGGAGAAAACTTTTATTTATGCAGATTATTCATTACCTTTGCATGAAAAACAAAACAAAAACATGCCGGTAAAGGCAGAAAACATAAAACGGCAATCATGCAGATAAACGAGATATTAAAAAGCTATTTTGGATACGATTCCTTCCGCCCCAACCAGGAGGCGATTATCAGAGAGGTAATGCAGGGACACGACTGTCTGGTTCTCATGCCGACTGGTGGTGGAAAGAGTCTGTGCTACCAGGTTCCCGCATTAGCAATGGAAGGTACCGCTGTGGTCATTTCACCGCTCATCAGTCTGATGCACGACCAGGTGGAGGCACTCAAGGCAAACGGTATCCCGGCAGAGGCACTGAACAGCGGAAACGACACGACCGATGAACTCATCATCCGCCGCCGATGCGAGAAGGGAGAACTGAAACTCCTTTATGTTTCGCCCGAAAAACTCATCAGCGAGATACCTTATTTATTCAGCAACATCAAGATTTCGCTCTTTGCCGTTGACGAGGCCCACTGCATCAGTCAGTGGGGACACGATTTCCGTCCGGAGTATTCGCAACTCGGTATGCTGCACGAGAATTTCCGCAATGTCCCGGTGATGGCGCTCACAGCCACAGCCGACAAGATAACACGCGAAGATATCATACGCCAGCTTCATCTCAATGGGCAGACGTTCGTAAGCAGTTTCGACCGCCCCAACCTCTCCCTCACCGTAAGACAGGAGAGCACCAAAAAGGCAAAGCTCCAATACATCACCCGCTTCATCAGTAATCATCCGGAAGAAGCAGGCATCATCTACTGTCTCTCCCGCAAGAACACCGAAATGGTAGCTCAGGAACTTATCGATTTGGGGATCAATGCCGCAGCCTATCACGCCGGAATGACTGCCCAGACCAGAGCATCAGTACAGGAGCGGTTCAAGATGGACCAGATTCAGGTGGTATGTGCTACCATCGCTTTCGGAATGGGCATCGACAAGAGCAATGTGCGCTGGGTAATCCACTATAATATGCCTAAAAGCATAGAGAGTTTCTATCAGGAAATAGGTAGAGCCGGAAGAGATGGAGCACCATCAGATACCGTGCTGTTCTATTCGATGGCCGACATCATCACCCTCCGTTCTTTCTGTGAAGAAAGCGGACAGCGTGATGTGAATATGGAGAAACTGCGCCGCATGGAGGAATATGCCGAATCGAGAGTATGCCGACGACGCATTCTGCTGAATTATTTTGGCGAGACATCATCCTGCAACTGCGGCAACTGTGATGTTTGCAAGAATCCTCCACGCACCTTCGACGGCACCATCAGAGCCCAGAAAGCCCTGAGTGCCGTGGTCCGTTCGGGTGAGCATATTGCAGTAGGTACCTGCATCGAGATTCTGAGAGGCATGCATTCTTCTGCCGTTGTGAAAAACAAATACAACGAGATGAAAACCTTCGGTGTGGGCAGGGATACAACATCTAAGGACTGGAATGCTTATCTGCTGCAGATGCTGCAGATGGGATTCTTCGAGATTGCCTACAACAACCACAACTACATGAAGGTTACCGATTTAGGCTGGAAGGTACTGAAGGGAGAACATCATGTTTCACTGGCTTATATCGAAGAAGATGATAAAGCCACCCGCCCACAGAAAACGGTACGCAACAGGAAGGGCGCTATCGCCCAGCCGGGAAATCTCATTCCTGAGGTGCATGCCGAACGTGTCATCTTCCAGGAAGACTCGAAAGGCGTGGAAGACAAAGGGCTCTTTGAACACCTCAGAAAGATACGCAAGAACCTTGCCGACGAACAGGGTTATCCTCCATATATCGTACTCAGCGACAAGAGCCTTCATGAACTCGCAAGAATGAAACCTACCACCAAGAATGCCATGAGCCTGATCAGTGGTATCGGAGAATTCAAGCTCAATAAATATGGCGATACCTTCATCAAGGCTATCAGGAAATATACAGGACTATAACAGGAGAATATCTCCAAAAGATATTTTCATAACCTTCGGAGATAATTTCATAACCTTCGGAGATATTTTCGTAACTAAGGGAGATAATACCCATAACTAAGGGAGATAGCATTCGTAACTAAGGGAGATAGCATTCGTAACTAAGGGAGATAGTATTCGTAACTAAGGGAGATAAAAAAATCGGGATGTCTGCAAGTTCAGAACTGCAAACATCCCGATTTAATTTTATAGATTGAAGAGATGCGCAACTTAGTTGTTTACGCTACCTCCCACTATATCAAGCAATTCATTAGTAATGGCCTGTTGACGACTCTTGTTGTACTGCAAGTTAAGTTCGCGCAAGAGTTCATCGGCATTATCCGTAGCGGTCTGCATGGCCACCATTCTGGCAGCATGCTCACTCGCCTGGCTATCCAGCAACGCTGTATAAATCATCAGACGAAGCTGCTTAGGAATCAAGACTCCCAAAACAGTCTCCAAGTCTGGCTCTACAATGAAGTCATCATTCAGAGGTTTTGCCTCAGAACTCTGGCGTCCGTCAGCTTCAGCCTGCTTTTGGCGCAGATATTCCTGAGCCTTTGCCGTAGCCACATTAGAGGTAAGGTCACGATCGTTGTCCACTCCTATCGCCTCAGTGCTGAGGTCAATAGGCAAGAAAGTCTTGCGGGTCAGAATCTGTGAACCGGCACTCTTAAAGTGATGATAAATCATCTCCACCTTATCGAGCTCACCAGCAGCATACTGCTTGGCAAGTGAATGGGCGATATCTGCACAGGCGCTGGCATGAGGATGATCGGCAAGATCATTAAAGTTACCGCCAATCTTCAAACCCAGTTTCTGTGCCTTCTCTGCCACTTTTCGTCCGATAGGATATACCGTGATGTCGTCAATGCCTTGAGCCTTATACTCGTCCACCGCATGCATCATCATCTTGATAACGTTGGAATTGAATCCACCACACAAGCTGCTGTTAGAACTGTATACCACAAGAGCTACACGCTTGGTCTCCTTGTGCTCCAACTGCAACGGATGGTCGACATTCGGAGTACTTACCAGGAAACTCTTGAGGATATGTTCCAGCATATTTCCATAAGGCAGCATATTCTGGATAGCTACCTGAGCATGATGCAACTTACTGGAAGCCACCATCTTCATCGCACTCGTAATCTTACGGGTACTGTTAACGCTGGCTATGCGAGTTTTTATCTCTTTTAATGACGGCATAGGCTATTACGCTTTATATTGTCCTGCAACATTAGCCATGGTCTCCTCGACTGCCTTAATGGCATCGTCGGTGAGTTTACCATCGCCCAAAGTCTCAATCACATCAGCGTGCTGGCTGCGCATTGCATCGAGGAACTGATCCTGACAGTCGCGAACCTTATCCATTGGCACGTCGTGCATCAATCCGTGAACACCACAATAGAGAATAGCTACCTGCTCGCCTACCGGCATTGGGCGGTACTGAGGCTGAACCAGCAACTGGTCGTTCTTACGGCCACGGTCCAGAGTCATCGCTGTTACGGCATCCATATCGCTAGAGAACTTAGAGAAGGCTTCCAGCTCACGATACTGAGCCATATCAATCTTCAGTGTACCAGCCACCTTTTTCATACTCTTGATCTGGGCAGAACCACCTACACGAGATACGGAGATACCTACGTTGATAGCTGGACGGAAGCCCTGGTTGAAGAGGTCGGTCTCAAGGAAGATCTGACCGTCGGTGATGGAAATCACGTTGGTTGGGATGTATGCTGATACGTCACCAGCCTGTGTTTCGATGATAGGAAGGGCTGTCAAAGAACCACCACCCTTAACGTGACCCTTCATGCACTCTGGAAGGTCGTTCATCTGCTCGGCTACCTCCTGCTGGTCGTTGATACGAGCGGCACGCTCCAACAGACGAGAGTGGAGATAGAAGACATCACCAGGATAAGCCTCACGTCCAGATGGACGGCGAAGGATCAGAGATACCTCACGGTAAGCCACAGCCTGCTTACTCAAGTCATCGTATACTACGAGAGCTGAGTAACCGCGGTCGCGGAAGTACTCACCGATAGCTGCACCGGCAAATGGTGCGTAATACTGCATGGCTGCAGGATCGGCAGCGGTAGCACTTACGATAATGGTATATGGCAGGGCGCCATGCTCCTTGAGGTTCTGTACCAATGCTGCAACGGTAGATGCTTTCTGACCGATAGCTACATAGATACAATATACTGGCTTGCCAGCCTCATAGAAACTCTTCTGGTTGATGATGGTATCCACTGCGATGGCAGTCTTACCGGTCTGACGGTCACCGATGATCAACTCACGCTGTCCACGACCGATAGGAATCATAGAGTCTACCGCCTTCAAACCAGTCTGAAGAGGTTCCTTTACTGGCTGACGATAGATTACACCAGGTGCCTTGCGATCCAAAGGCATCTCGAAAGAATCGGTGAGGTCGATGTCACCCAGACCATCAATAGCCTGACCCAGAGGGTTTACGACACGTCCGAGGAAGTTGTCGTTTACGCGGATAGAAGCGATACGGTGTGTACGCTTCACGCTCTGTCCCTCCTTGATGCCAGCTGTAGGACCTAAGAGGACACAACCTACATTGTCTTCCTCCAAGTTCATGACGATAGCCATGGTTCCGTTCTCAAACTCAAGAAGTTCATTAGCCTCGGCATTGCGCAGACCATAGATACGAGCCACGCCATCGCTGACGGTAAGCACGGTACCCACCTCGTCAAACTGCTGAGAGCCATTAACCTCCTGGAGCTGCTGCTGAAGAACCTCAGACACCTCACTTGGTTTAATTTTATCTGACATTTTGTTATTTACTTTAATTGTTAAATGAGGAGTTAAGGAGTTGAAAGAAGTTAAAGGAGTTAAGACAATAGCTTATCTTATATCCAGTTTTCTCTCATTATCAAGAAGTCCTCCTGTTTTATCAGGATAAAGGTGTTGTCTTAACTCCTTTAACTTCTTAAATTCTTAACTACTCAAAAAAATTACTTTTTGAGCTGTGTCAGAATGTTGTTGAGCTTAGTCTTTACGCTCGCATCCATTCTGTAAGTATCATACTCAAGGATGAAACCGCCAATCAGTTCAGGGTTCACCTCGGTCTTGAACTCCACAGTACCTTTCGTTCTCTGCTCCACCATCTTGCGCATCTTATCCTCCGTAGAGGCGTCAACGGCAGTGGCGGTGATCAGCTTACCGCGGATGATGTTCTTCTGTTTCCTGTAAAGAGTGATATACGAAGCAGCCATGAATTGCAGGGTGCTCTCCCTATCCTCTTTCAAGACGAGAGCGATAAACTTCTTGCTCAGTTCCGTAGGCTCTTTGCCCAGGGCTGTGATGAGAAGTGCCTCTTTCTTGTCTTTGGAAAGCATAGGGTTGTCTATCGTAAATCTCAGTTCAGGCACGTCGATGTAGCTCTTAAAGAGCGTCTGCATCTCCTGGTAGACCTGATCTTCGAGCTTCATGCCGAGTGCAGCCTTGATGAGAGCACGGGCATAACGCACCGATATTACACCTATATCCATAAGCTTTACTATTTGTTGTCAGAAGAAACCTCGTCCAGCAGTCGATTTATCATATCCATCTGTGCCTTGTCGTCAGAGAGCTTAGCCTTGAGCACCTTCTCTGCAATCTGAACAGAGAGTTCGGCTACCTGGCCGCGGATTTCACGAATGGCGTTCTGCTTCTCGGTCTCAATCTGCTTCTTGGCATCAGAGAGGAGACGAGCGCCTTCTTCGCGTGCTTTATCCTGTGCTTTCTCTACAATGGCATCGCGGGTTTCGGCAGCCTCCTTGAGGAGGGCAGCCTGCTTCTCGCGAGCTTCCTGCAAGATGGATTCACCTTCTTTTTGGATATTGGCAAGCTTCTCGTTGGCTTCGTGAGCCTTCTTCAGACTATCATCAATGAAAGCCTTGCGCGCTATCACCATGCCAATGATGGCTGGGAAGCCAAACTTGGCAAGGATGACAAAGACGATGATGAAGACCAGCGTCATCCAGAAGAGCAAACCGCTATCAGGAATTAATAAATCCATATATACTGGTTAAAGTTTTACTTAAACGTTTTATTTTAACTAACTCTATAATCATCTCTATCATGCCCCGGAAAGACATCAGGCTGATGCCTGAGGTTTCCTTTGGGGCAGATGATAGTGACAGATGAGATGATTACATAACGATTGCCAGGATGGCGATGATGACAGCGAAGAACGCAACACCCTCAACCAACGCAGCTGCGATAATCATAGAAGAACGGAGGTCGCCCATCTTCTCTGGCTGGCGTGCCATAGCATCCATAGCCTGGCCACCGATACGACCAATACCAATACCTGCGCCAATTGCGGCCAAACTTGCGCCGATTGCGGCACCTAACTTTGCAAGAGCATCTGCTGCTAATAAAAGTGATAACATAATCTTAAAATTTAAGTTGTTAATATTTTCTTTGTTTATTATCTGAATGAAATTAGATCCGTAATCTATAAGCTATAAACTATAAATTATAAACTATAAACTACTTCACTACCTCTGGCTCTGCCTCATGAGGCTTTACATGAGCCAGCGAGATGAATACTGCACTCAGCATGGTGAATACCAATGCCTGAATGTAGCTTACCAAAACTTCGAGGAGCATCATGAAGACACTCATCGCAACACTTACTACTGTCATACCCGTACCCGCCAGATAGTTGGTGATGGCATCTTCACTGATGTTGAACATAATGAAGATGATAGCTGCAAAGGCAAGAGCAATTGCGTGACCAGCCATCATGTTGGCGAAGAGTCGGATAATCAGAGCCAACGGTTTCGTGAAGATACCGAAAAGCTCGATGAATGGCATCAGTGGCACAGGGACCTTCAACCAGGTTGGTACCTCTGGCCAGAAGATTTCCTTCCAGTATTCTTTGGTACCGGTAAAGTTGGTGATGAGGAATGTCGTTACACCGAAGAATGCGGTGCAGGCGATATTACCCGTCAGGTTACCACCACCCGGAGGGAATGGTACGATACCCATGATGTTGGCAACGAAGATGAAGAAGAAGCAAGTAAGCAACCATGGTGCGTACTTTGGCGCCTCCTTACCGAGCGTAGCCTTGATCACATCCTCATATACCGACATGACGAACATGTGCATCAGTCCTACAAATCCCTTAGGTGCCGGATCATCTATCTTGTGCTTCTTGCACCAGCGAGCTGGAATCAGAATACAAACCAACAGGATGATAGCATCGATGAAGAGCACGCAAACGGTCTTCGTGATGGAGATGTCGAGAGGACGAACCTCCTGGCCACCTACCTTCTCTACTATCTTGTTGGGATTCGTCTGTGCATCACCGTTCTTGATCACCAGATTATAAGGTCCGGGACGGTCGCCGTTGGCGTCTCTTTCTTCAGAGAATTCGCTGCTGCAGAACACGTGCCAGCCCGAAGTGGTGTTAACGATGATTGGCAGATGAATCACTACGGGATGATCTCCCACCTTGGTGATATGCCATTCATAAGAATCCTTGATATGACCCCACAATATCTCTTTCACATCGATGTTCTCCTTAGCCGATACCTGCAGAGGTGCCAGCGTGAAGAGCAGCATCGCCATCAAGAGGAATTGCTTGAGATGTTTCATATTCTTTAATTCTTACTTTTGTTTATTAATTATTTGTTTCAGAACCGCTTATGAAAGACGGTTCTTTTTCTCTACCCGAGCGAAGTAGATGCAGTCGAACACGAGAAGTACGACATAGAAAAGGGCGAAGATGGCGGTAAAGCCTAGAATATTCTGCTTGTCGCATACCAGCACATAGATGAGAAATACCAATGTACCGGCTACCATCTTGATGACCAGCGCCGCCATGTAGAACTTGGCGAGATTGGCTGGCGATGACTTTGCAACAGCCTTCCATGCTTCACCATAAGCAGTACTTGCAACGAGTGAGAATATCGCACTCACTACCAGCGGGTTAACAACCTGGGCTATCATATCATCGCATTGAGCAGATAATCTGCAGGCAAAGAGCACGGCAAGAGCCACTGCTGCTGTAAGCCACAAAGAAATCTGCTTATACCTGATGCTCGCCTGTCTGATAGTCTGCAAGCGCAACTTTTCGTCTTTTTCCATTATTCTATTTTATCAATATAGCTGTCAACTATTAACTGTCAACTATTAACTAAATTATACTTCTACACAAAGGCTTACTTCGTTTTTCTTACATTCCACGAATCCGCCCTTGATGTTCATTACCTGCTTGCCTTCACTGGTGGTGTATTCCACCTTGCCCACTTCGAGCGAAGAGATGATAGGCGCGTGATCCTTGAGAATCTCGAACGAGCCGAGGGTTCCCGGAACCAGTACGCTCTCTACCTCACCCTGGAAGACTACTTTCTCAGGAGATACTATCTTTAGCTGTAACATAAGCCGTGGATTTAAAGATTACGCCTGTGCTGCTGCGAGCAACTGCTTAGCCTTCTCCTTGGCATCCTCGATAGTACCTACGTTGAGGAATGCCTGCTCTGGCAGGTCATCTACCTCACCGTCGAGGATGGCATTGAAGCCCTTGATAGTCTCTTCGATAGGAACCATCACACCCTTCAAACCGGTAAACTGCTCTGCTACGGTGAATGGCTGGCTCAGGAAACGCTGTACACGGCGTGCACGGTTCACGGTCAACTTATCCTCATCAGAGAGCTCATCCATACCGAGGATGGCGATGATATCCTGCAACTCGTTATAACGCTGCAACAACTGCTTTACTCGCTGTGCACAATCGTAGTGCGCCTTGCCCACAATCAGCGGGTCGAGGATACGAGAGGTAGAACCCAGCGGGTCTACGGCAGGATAGATACCGAGAGATGCAATCTTACGGGAAAGCTCAGTGGTAGCATCCAAGTGAGTAAAGGTGGTAGCTGGAGCAGGGTCGGTCAAGTCATCGGCAGGCACATAAACGGCCTGTACAGAGGTGATGGAACCATTCTTGGTAGAAGTGATTCGCTCCTGCATGGCACCCATCTCAGAAGCCAGCGTTGGCTGATAACCTACGGCTGATGGCATACGACCCAACAGCGCAGATACCTCAGAACCAGCCTGGGTGAAACGGAAGATGTTATCGATGAAGAACATGATATCTGCTGCCTCACCATTCTTACCTCCGTGATCACGGAACTCCTCAGCTACGGTCAAACCAGAGAGAGCTACAGAAGCACGTGCCCCAGGTGGCTCATTCATCTGACCATATACCAGGGTAGCCTGACTCTTGGCAAGTTCCTCTGGATCGACAAGTGAGAGATCCCACTTACCTTCTTCCATCGCTTTACGGAACTTCTCGCCATACTTGATAACACCAGACTCGAGCATGTCTCGAATCAAGTCGTTACCCTCGCGAGTACGCTCACCTACACCAGCGAATACAGAGTAACCGTTGTGTCCCTTGGCAATGTTGTTGATCAACTCCATGATGAGCACCGTCTTACCTACACCGGCACCACCGAAAAGACCAATCTTACCACCCTTCATGTAAGGCTCAAGCAGGTCAATCACCTTAATACCGGTAGCAAGCATCTCCTTGTGAGTAGAAAGTTCGTCAAACTTCGGAGCCTCACGGTGGATAGGATAAGCACCCTTCATGTCCAATTCATTCATACCATCAATAGGCTGTCCGATGACATTCATCATACGGCCCTTGATCTGCTCTCCGGCTGGCATCTGGATTGGGTTACCTGTAGGGATAACCTCCAAGCCGCGCTGCAAACCGTCAGTATTATCCATAGCGACACAGCGAACCGTATCCTCACCGATGTGCTGCTGCACCTCGATGACAAGCTCGCGTCCGTCTGGACGTTTTACCTTCAGAGCTTCATAAATTTTAGGAAGCACCTTCTCTGGATTCTCGCCCTTTGTATCGAAGTAAACGTCGATAACAGGACCGATAATCTGAGAGATACGTCCATTAATTTGTGACATAAGCTTATTAGTTTAAATGTTATATATATTTATATTATTCTTGGCTGCAAAAGTAACAACAATTTATGGAAACCACAAATTAATTAAAAGTTTTATTCGGCTTTTATACCTTATTAAACCATTTTTAGTTCCCTTTAAACCATTTTCCTATGCAAAAGCAAGAAGTCAGGAGTCCAAACTCCCCTCTTCTTACTCCAATCTCTATAAATTAGATACTCAACTCGTCCAAAACCTTGATCAGTTTACGGTCGAATGGCTTATCTGAGCGGATGGCTTCAGAAAGCGGAACGTATACCACCTCGTTATTGCGTACACCAATCATCACATTGCGCTGTCCCTGCATGATAGCCTCAATGGCACCACAACCGGTACGGCTCGCAAGAATACGGTCACGGGCTGACGGACGGCCGCCACGCTGCAAGTGACCCAGGATAGATACACGTACATCAAACTCAGGGAACTCCTTACGCACACGGTCGGCATAATAAAGAGCACCGCACTTAGGACTCTCTGACACGATTACGATACAGCTCTTCTTAGACTTACGGATACCACGCTCCATGAATTGAGCCAACTGGTCTACGTCGGTAGAATCCTCTGGAATGATAGCTGCCTCTGCTCCACTGGCGATAGCTGAGTTCTGCGCCAGAAAACCGGCATCACGGCCCATCACCTCGATAAAGAAGATACGCTCGTGGCTCTGCGCAGTATCACGGATGCGGTCTACACATTCTACAATGGTATTCATCGTAGTATCATAACCGATTGTATTGTCTGTACCATAAAGGTCATTATCAATTGTTCCTGGCAATCCGATGCAGCATACATCAAACTCACGTGCGAAATTCATCGCACCGGTCAGTGAGCCGTTACCGCCAATCACGACAAGCGCATCTATTTCCTCTTTCTGAATCGTTTCAAATGCCTTCTGGCGACCTTCCTCGGTCATGAATTCCTTAGAACGGGCTGTCTTCAGCATCGTACCACCTGTGCCGATGATACCGCTTACGTTCTCTGTAGAAAAGGTTTTAATTTCATCATTGATGAGACCATCGTAACCTCGATAGATACCTTTCACAGTGAAACCATTGTAGATAGCCGAACGGGTAACCGCACGGATAGCAGCATTCATACCTGGAGCATCTCCTCCAGATGTTAAAATTCCAATAGTCTTAATCTTTGCCATAACTATACCTTTTATATTATATATATTTTTTTAATGTTAGTTTATTATCCTCTCAGGATGAGGTTTTTCATCCATTACCCCTACATATACAGTAGGTATCCAAGGGTATACCCCTTGCTTTGTTTGGGCTTATCGATTTAAATAATTAGGTTTGCGGCACCAGCCACCAGGATATGGGAGAGCCAAAGGATAGCAAGTCCGATGACGCCACCCATCAAAGCTTTCCAGCCAATATTGCGGAAATACCATCCCATGTGCATACGTTCCATCTTCATCAGGGCAAGACCGCTGATTGTACCGATACCAAGAACGTTACCACCAGCCATTACGCAATATGCAATCATCTGCCAGTAGATACCATTGGAATGATAATCAGTAAGCATGCTGAATGAAGGATCATTCACATTTGCCAGATCATGAAGGGAGAAGAAATTCATGGCTGTAGCAAAGTTGTCAAGTACAGTACTGACTATACCTGCCAAGACACCATGCAGTAACACACCAGGATGCTTATCATCCATACCGACAGAGTTGAGAAGAGCGGCAAAATCGTCAAAAGCACCGGTCTCCTTCACCACTCCGATGGCAAGCATGATACCCATCACGAAAAGAATCATCTGGACGACTCCGTATTGGAACACTCTAGGAGTACGACGGTCAGCCATCGCATCCATATTCATGAGTTTACGGTTGAATATCTCGTTCACAATCCAGAGAACACCCAATACGCAGAGCGCACCGAGGAAAGGACTTAATTTCGTAATATTATGGAAGGTAGGGATAAACCACAATCCACCGATGCCCACAAAGAGCATCAGCAAGCGCTGCCATACATTGAGACGGGTATCATCCCCGCGGTATGGCATAGCAATCCATTCTGTCTCTACTCTTTCAGGCAGCATGCGCTGCATCATCAACAACGGAATGAGCCAGGCTGCAAGACATGGCAGCAGAAGCGACAGGAAATAATGAGTAGCCGTTACAGCACCCATATTCCACATCACCAGTCCTTCCGGATTTCCGATAACGGTAAGAGCTCCGCCACAGTTGGCAGAAAGAAGAATGGCACCTCCATACACCATGCGCTGACGACGGTTTGGAATTACCCCATGCATCATCGTAAGCATCATCACTGTTGTAGTAAGATTATCGAGATTTGCCGAGATAACAAAGGTCACGGCAGCGAGAATCCATAACATTTTCTTGGCGCTTCGGGTACGTAACAACTGGCGTATGAAATCGAAGCATCCGTTGTTATTGAGAATTTCAACTATCGTCATAGTGGCAAGCAGGAAGAGTACGATTTCTGCTGCTCTGCCCACATAAGGAAGGAAGATGTTACGGGCAATAAAATACTTCACCGTTGTACTGGTGGATTCTATCTCGTTCCACATTCCGAGATTCAGATAGCGTGAATAATCAGAAGAGTGTTCACTGGTCACGAAGTCCATACCGAAACAGATATAGAGAACCCATCCTACCGTTCCAGCAAAGATGGCTACGGCAGCACGGTTCACCTTGGTAATATTCTCAGTTGCAATGAGAATATATGCCAGTATCAGTATGGCAAGGATGACTAGTGTCATATCATTATTTTATTATATTCATTACATTTTGAGCGCAAAGGTAACAATTATTTTGTTATCGCCAACATTTCGGTGTCTTTTTTTAATGAATTTAACTCATTTTCATACAAATGAAAATTTCGCCCGTTTTTTCTTTCGCCATTATTTTTCTTCCCTCTTCATTTTCAGCATAGAATCAGATGAAAACACGGATAACAGAGAAGAACATCACAGGAAGAAATATCGAGGAGGAAGTTATCAAAATATTGAAAGGTTATGCATATATATATAATGTATTTCCCCGAAGGAACCCTCCAAAAACTGTGATTTTAGTTAAATATTACTAACAAAAAGAAGAAATTCAAGAGTAAATACCTGTAACTCAAAGAAAATGAGTAATTTTGCGCCCGATTTATACAATTCACATAAAGTCAAACTTTATTAATTTTAATTTTTTAATTATTTTTTATGTCAGATTTAAAGAACGTAAAGCCATTGGACGACTTCAATTGGGATGAGTTTGAGAATGGCACAAGCGCAAACGTCAGCAAAACAGACCTCGAGAAGGCCTATGACGAAACTCTTAACAAGGTAACAGAACACCAGGTTGTAGAGGGTACAGTAATCTCTGTAGACAAGAAAGAGGTTATCGTAAACATCGGTTACAAGAGCGATGGTATTATCCCTGCTTCTGAATTCCGTTACAACCCAGACCTCAAGGTAGGCGACAAGGTTGAGGTTTATGTAGAGAACCAGGAGGACGTAAAGGGTCAGTTGGTACTCTCTCACAAGAAGGCTCGCCTCAGCAAGTCTTGGGAGCGTGTTAATGCAGCTCTCGAGAACGAGGAAGTTATCCAGGGTTACATCAAGTGCCGCACTAAGGGCGGTATGATCGTTGACGTTTTCGGTATCGAAGCTTTCTTGCCAGGAAGCCAGATCGACGTTCACCCTATACGCGACTACGACGTATTCGTAGGCAAGACAATGGAGTTCAAGGTTGTAAAGATCAACCAGGAGTTCCGCAATGTCGTTGTATCTCACAAGGCTCTCATCGAGCAGGAGCTCGAGCAGCAGCGTAAGGAGATCATCGGCAAACTCGAGAAGGGTCAGATCCTCGAGGGTACCGTTAAGAACATCACTACTTACGGTGTATTCGTTGACCTCGGCGGTGTTGACGGTTTGATCCACATCACAGACCTCTCTTGGGGCCGCGTAAGCGATCCACACGAGGTTGTATCTCTCGACCAGAAGATCAACGTTGTTATCCTCGACTTCGATGAGGAGAAGAAGCGTATCGCTCTCGGTTTGAAGCAGCTCACTCCACATCCATGGGATGCTCTCGATGAGAACCTCAAGGTAGGTGATCACGTGAAGGGTAAGGTAGTGGTTATGGCTGACTACGGTGCATTCGTTGAGATTGCTCCAGGTGTAGAGGGCTTGATCCACGTATCTGAGATGTCTTGGAGCCAGCACTTGCGTTCTGCTCAGGACTTCATGAAGGTAGGTGACGAGGTAGAGGCAGTTATCCTGACTCTCGACCGCGCTGAGCGCAAGATGAGCCTTGGTATCAAGCAGCTCAAGGAAGATCCATGGGAGGCTATCGAGGCTAAGTATCCTGTTGGCAGCAAGCACACAGCTAAGGTTCGCAACTTCACTAACTTCGGTATCTTCGTAGAGCTCGAGGAAGGTGTTGATGGTTTGATCCACATCTCTGACCTCTCTTGGACTAAGAAGGTTAAGCACCCATCTGAGTTCACTTCTGTAGGCGCTTCTATCGATGTAGTAGTTCTCGAAATCGATAAGGAGAACCGTCGCTTGAGCCTCGGCCACAAGCAGTTGGAGAAGAACCCATGGGATGAGTATGAGGCAATCTACACTCCAGGTTCTGTTCACCAGGGTACTATCACTGAGTTGATGGACAAGGGTGCTGTTGTAGCTCTCGCTGAGGGTGGTGAAGGTTTCGCTACTCCTAAGCACCTCACTAAGGAGGACGGCGCAATGGCTAAGAAGGGCGAGACTCTCGACTTCAAGGTTATCGAGTTCGTTAAGGAGACAAAGCGCATCATCCTCTCTCACTCTCGTACATTCGAGGAGGGTAACGAGCCAGTTGCTAAGCCAGCTCACAAGCGTGCAAACGGCGGTCGCAAGAACAACAACGAGACAGCTATGATCAACAACGTTGCTGCTAGCACATCACTCGGTGATATCGATGCACTCGCTAAGTTGAAGGCTCAGATGGAGGGCAAGGCTTAATCTTAAACAGATCAGGCTTTTGCTATTCATTAGCTAAATAACATTCAGGGGACTGAAATTTCAGTAATGAGATTTCAGTCCCCTTTTTTATTATGTGTTTTTTAAAAAAAACTATCAAGTGATACCTACCAACTCCAGTAACTCTACTCCATTAATTCATGTTCTAAAACCGCTAATTCATGGCATTTTTCTAGCAAAACATGTCGAAAAACACAAAAACATTTGGTAGTTTCAAGTTTTCTGTTTATCTTTGCAACCGATAAAGCAATAATTTATATAAGCTAGAGAAATCATTCTCTCAAGAATTATCTGAAAAGAAAGAGAAGCGATTCTCCAGATTACAAAAGGAATAAAAGTTCAAGATATGAAACAGTCTAGATTTATAGTAGCCGCTCTATCAATGAGTTGTATCACTACCCTCTCCTCCTGCTTTAAGGAAGAACCGCTCAATGCCGAATGCGACATCGAGCAGGCTTTCGTTGCTACCAACGGACAGTGGGAAAACTGTTTCCTCAACGCCACTGATACGCTCAAGAACGTGATGTCAACAGATCAGGAAATCAGCTTCCTCGTGAAACGTGGCACCGACCTCAGCCACTTCGCTCCGAAGTTCAACCTCACTCCTGGCGCTACCCTATCACCTGCCAACGGTTCAGAACAGGACTTCACCAACGGTCCGGTCATCTATACCGTAACATCAGAAGACGGCAGCTGGAAACGCCAATATAAAGTGAGATTCACCTTCCCACCCATCATCTACGAAGAGATGAAGTACGATTTTGAAAACTACTTCCTCAACGAAAACAAGCCTATACACAGATATTATGTATGGAGCGACAAGAACGATGATGGTACGCTCGCCAACAACTGGGCCACCGGAAACCCGGGCTTCAACATGAGCAAGGGTTCGGCAAAACCGGATGAATACCCTACCGTGCCCGTGAAAGAAGGCTACGACGGCGCCTGCGTGAAACTCACCACCTGCGACACCGGAAGCTTCGGTTCGATGGCCAAGATGCCTATTGCTGCCGGCAACCTCTTTATCGGTAAGTTCGATGCCACACAGGCACTGAAGGATGCCATGAAGGCTACCCAGTTTGGCGTGCCGGTAAGTTTCAAGCCTACCAGATTCAGCGGCTACTACAAATACAAGCGTGGCGATGTGTTCACCAACCGCCAGAAGAAGGTGGTGGAAGGCAAGAAAGACTACGGCACCATCTATGCCGTGTTCTACGACAACCACGACGAGGAGGGCAACAGCGTCGTGCTCTATGGCGACAACGTGCAGACCAGTCCACAGGTAGTGGCACTCGCCATCGTGCCTGATATCGACGACACACCAGAGTGGACCCACTTCGACATCGACTTCATCTACAAGAAGGAGGTGGATGCACAGAAGCTGAAGAACATGGGCTACAGCATGGCCATCGTCAGTTCATCGAGCGTAGAAGGCGCCTCGTTCATGGGAGCCATCGGAAGCACCCTGTGGGTTGACAAATTCCGCATCACCTGCGAAAAAGAATAAGAAGATCTACAAAAAAAGAAGACAAGACGAAGATTTACAAAAAAAGACAAGATAATGAAAAAGTCATTCATCATATCAGCCGCTGCCCTATCCCTCTTTGCCATTCAGGCACGGGGACAGAAGTTGGGAGAACTGCTCCACAATTTCACCTATCAGGCGCGCATAGGCTACAATCTAGGTGGCACAGCCCCTATCGGCATGCCAGCCACCATCCGCACCCTGCACAGCTATACACTACAGCCTAACCTGCTGCTCGGCATCGATGCCCATTATCCCCTGGACAACAAGTGGGGCCTGATGTTCGGCCTCCACTTCGAGGGCAAGGGTATGAAGATTGATGCGGGTGTGAAAAACTACCACATGACTATGGTGAAAGGTGGTGAGCAGCTGGAGGGTATGTTTACGGGCAACGTGATAACAAAGGTTGACCAAAGCCTTGCAACCATCCCAGTGCAAGCCACTTACGACATCACAGAGAAGCTTCGCCTGAAGCTGGGTCCTTACTTTTCTTATGTCACCGCACATAAATTTGAGGGCAATGCCTACGACGGTTATCTGCGACAGGGCGACCCTACGGGACCTAAGGTTGAGCTGGGTCATGAGGACGGAGAGCGTGGCGAATACGACTTCTCAAGCGATATGCGCAACTGGCAGTTTGGCATCGATGTGGGTGCCGACTGGTATTTCTCGAAGCGCTGGGGTGCCTACGTGGGCTTAACCTGGGGCTTGACGGAAGTATTCAAGAAAGACTTCCACGTGATAGAGCAACCGATGTATCCTATCTACGGCACCATCGGACTGAGCTATCAGCTGAAATAGGAAATCTGCTCCAGAATATCTTATATATAATAATGTATAGGAGAGAAAAATCAATTATATCATAATAAAAGAAAGGAAAACTTATGAAGAAAATTTTTACTTTAGTAGCAGCAGCACTCTGCTCTATGTCGATGATGGCAAAGGACTACACCTGCCCTCTCGTGGTTAACATGATGGGAACGGACATGCCAGTGGGCGACGTAAAGGTGAACGTAGATGAGCAGGGAGAAGGCAAATATACCATGAGTCTGCTCAACTTTGACATGAACGGCATAATGCCAGTGGGCAACATCGTTATCAAGGACGTAGAGGCAACTAAGTGTGGCAACGTCACCATGCTCAATGCAGCAAAGGACATCCTGATTACAGCTGGCGACAAGAAAGATGCAGAAGGCAATGCACAGGAATGGATGGGGCCAAGTCTCGGCAACGTGAGCATCATCTTCAAGGGAGAACTGAAGGGCGACAATTTCAACGCCTATCTCAATATTCCATTGGCTGGCGGCATGATTGTCGGCGTGAAACTCGGCAAGAATTGCAATGAGATGGGTCAGTTGCCAAACGCCGGTTTCGAGAAATTCCACGAGGCATCTTACAACGACGCCAAGAGTCAGGAGCCTAACGGATGGCACTCATTCATGAGTTCTACCGGCAGCATGGCAAGCAGGGTTTCAGCAGCTGTACATACCTATGCATCTTCTGAGGTGCGCGAGAACGCAGCAGAAGACAACAAGCAGTGTGTAAAGATTGTTTCAACTCCAGTGAAGGTGGGTACATTGGTTGTGGCTTCTGCCAACGGTACCATCACCACCGGCCGCTTGAAGGCTGGCAGCATGACTGCATCAAGCAAGGACAACTGCTCATTCCTGGATTTCAGCTCAACAGATGTTGATGCCAACGGCGATCCATTCTATGCAGTGCTCAACAACAAACCTGATTCCATGAAGGTATGGGTGAAGTTCAAGGCTGGCGACGGCAACAAGAATCCTAAGGCTACCATCAGCGCCCTCTTGACCAACGGCGAGTATGCTCAGGACCCAGAGGACAAGAAGCATGCAGCCAACATCATCGGTCGTGCCAACAACTCTTCTATCGAGAGCAAGGACGAGTGGCAGGAGATTACCATCCCATTCACCTACGATAATAAGAATGAGATGCCTAAGGCAGCCCTCGTAACCATGTCAACCTGCGCTGTGCCAAGCGGCGGCAGCAAGAGCGAGACCAACCCAGACGTTTTGTATGTGGACGATGTAGAGATGGTTTATAATGCTGACGTGAAGAAGGTTACCATGGATGGTGAAGACATCACTGGCAAGTTTAATGAATCAGGTGAGTTGGAGATTAAGAATTACGATAAGGAATTGGATATCAATAATTTCCAGTTGGAAGCTATCGGTGCTGGTGCCTACGTTACCAAGAAGATTACCGCTGATGATTTTGATACCTTCGTAAGCTTCACCGTTACTTCCAACGACCTGAAGAATTGCGTAACCCGCACCATCACCCTCAAGGGCTATACCACTGGCATCAAGAACGTTGAGACCCTCACCCTGCCAAACGGCGTGAAGGCTATCTACAACACGGCTGGTCAGCAGGTTACAGACATGCAGAGTGGTCAGGTTTACATCGTGAAGTACACCAATGGTGAAACCAAGAAGATGATTAAGAAGTAAATGAAAAATCCCCAGCCATCAAATGAATGATAGCTGGGGATTTTTTGCTTTTTATAAGTTATTCTTCTTGTTTCCAAAAGCTGGATGGGTTCTTTCTCATATCCCAAATATCTACGAAATGAACTTCATCCATCTTTTCGAGATAATAATAAATCAACTTAAAATTATTCATGAAATTAGCGCCTCGCAGCTGGCATGGAAAATCAGGAGCACCATTAAAAGGCGGCCTTCCTTCTGGAAAGACCTCCAAAAAACTCTTGATCTTATCAATTTCCGTCATCCATCTACGAGCCGTTTTTCTACCATAAACCTCATAAGCTTCTTCAACATACTCATGAAGTTTCTGTTCGAAAAGAGAGTGAATGATTACTTTAGCCATGGGAAATCCTGATAAAGACGTTCTTTAAAATCATCGTATGGCTCCCACTTCGTTGGATCATCCGCAATGGTTTTACAATACTCAATGCTCTCCATCAAACTCTCCCAGGAGAAATGATTACCCAACTCCGGAATTTCATCTAAAACCTCTTTATGATTCTCGAAACCACTCATCGGCATAGGCACAGCATGCTCCATCACCGAAACACGATGAGTTGGCGTAGGCTCAGCTACCATATCCTCACCCTCATGCAAATCTATATGATATTTTTTTTCTTTCATAATAGTATGCTTTTAATGAACCTTGCAAATATACGAAGAAATATAATAATATGCAAGATTTTGAGGAATTATTTAATCATTCTTGAGGAATTTTCTATTTTCCGGGCATAAAAAAAGATTGCATCAGCGGAAATACTTCCAACCAATGCAATCTTCAGTTTTCTTTAATCTAGAGGCTAAACACTTTCTTACGAGAAAAAATCACGGTAGAAAAGAGCCTAGCGTCGGATTTACTTCACCTTTGCAACGATAGCCTTGAAAGCCTCAGGGTTGTTAACAGCGAGGTCAGCGAGAACCTTACGGTTGATCTCGATACCAGCCTTGTGAAGAGCACCCATCAACTGGCTGTAACTCATACCATCGAGGCGAGCAGCAGCGTTGATACGCTGGATCCACAATGCGCGGAATGTGCGCTTCTTGTTACGACGATCGCGATAAGCGTAGGTAAGACCCTTCTCCCAAGTGTTCTTAGCTACTGTCCATACATTCTTGCGAGCTCCATAGTAACCCTTAGTGAGCTTCAAGATTCTTGTTCTTTTTGCTTTTGATGCAACGTGATTTACTGATCTTGGCATAATTTTTTTTCTTTAAAAGTTCGACTAAAAAGTTAATAATTAACGGAGGCAGAGCAAGTCGCGAACCTGCTTCAAGTTTGAACGGTCTACGAGAGTCTCGCCGAGGAGATTTCTCTTCTGCTTCTTTGTCTTCTTAGTCAAGATGTGACTGTGAAAAGCGTGATGACGCTTAATCTTACCTGTACCGGTGAAACGGAATCTCTTCTTTGCGCCGGAATTAGTCTTTACTTTTGGCATTTTTACTTTTAATTTTAAATTGTTATTTATTATAGCGATGGCAACGCATATACCAGGGCGTTACGCATCTTTTTTTTCTTAATCCTCTGTTCCTTCTGCGAGTTTCTTCAGGGCATCGCCGCCTTTAGCATTGGCGAGCAAGCCATTCTTCTCAGCATTAGCAGCGCGCTCTGCATCTGCAGCAGCCTTAGCTTCAGCCTCTCGCTTCTCACGGTCCATCTTCTGCTGGCTCTTCTTAGCAGTACCAGCCTTCTTAGGACTCATGTAGAGGAACATCTTCTTACCTTCGAGCTTTGGCATCTGCTCTACCTTTCCGTACTCTTCCAAATCATTGGCGAAACGGAGAAGAAGAACCTCACCCTGCTCCTTGAAGAGAATAGAGCGACCACGGAAGAAAACGTATGCACGAACCTTGTTACCCTCGTTGAGGAACTCCATAGCGTGCTTGAGCTTGAACTGATAGTCGTGCTCATCGGTCTGAGGTCCGAAACGGATTTCCTTGGTCTCCACCTTTACCTGCTTCTGCTTCATTTCCTTTGCATGCTTCTTCTGCTGGTAAAGGAATTTAGAATAGTCAACTATACGGCAAACGGGTGGTTGCGCATTAGGAGATATCTCGACCAAGTCAAGCTCTTGCTGACGTGCCAACTCCAACGCCTTACGTGCTGGCATCACTTCTGCTCCACCATCACTCACTACTCTCACGTCGCGTGCACGAATCTGTTCGTTTACGCGGTACTGATTTTTCATTTTGTCATTTTTCATTAACTATTCGATATATTCTTTTTTGTCTTTTTGATTAAACGGCTGCAAAGTTACGATTATTTTGTGAAACCACCAAATTTTCAGTGGGTTATTTTAAAAAAATCCGCAGATTTCCAAAGAAACCTGCGGATTTATATCTCATTTTTACTCTTCAGCGGCCTTCAATTGCTCTGCAACCTCGGCATTGATGCGCTGAGCGAACTCTTCCATGCTCATGGTAGCCTGTTCGCCACCACCCTGCTTACGCATAGAAACGAGGCCCTCGGCACTCTCCTTCTCACCTACGATGACCATGTAAGGAACACGCTTCAACTCGTTGTCACGAATCTTGCGGCCAATCTTCTCGTTACGGTCATCAACGAGAGCACGTACACCCTGCTTGTCAAGATACTGACGTACCTTCTGGGCATAGTCGTTGAACTTCTCAGAGATAGGGAGAATTGCAACCTGATCTGGAGTCAACCACAATGGGAAGTGACCGGCTGTATGCTCGATGAGAACGGCTGTGAATCGCTCCAGTGAACCGAATGGTGCACGGTGAATCATCACAGGAGTCTTCTTAGAGTTATCCTCGGCAGTATACTCCAGCTTGAAACGCTCTGGCAAGTTGTAATCCACCTGGATGGTACCCAACTGCCAACGACGACCGATGGCATCCTTCACCATGAAGTCGAGCTTAGGACCATAGAAGGCAGCCTCACCAATCTCTTCACGAGTCTCAAGTCCCTTCTCCTTGCAAGCCTCGCGGATAGCATTCTCGCTCTCTTCCCAAATCTCATCAGAACCGATATACTTCTCTGTATCCTTAGGGTCGCGGAGAGAAATCTGTGCCTCGTAGTTCTCGAAACCGAAGATCTTGAATACCTTCAAGATTACGTCGATTACGTTCTCGAACTCTGACTTCACCTGCTCTGAACGGACGAAGATATGGGCATCATCCTGTGTAAATGTACGAACACGAGTCAAACCATGGAGCTCACCGCTCTTCTCATAGCGGAATACAGTACCGAACTCTGCGATACGCAAAGGAAGATCCTTGTAAGAACGTGGCTTGCGAGCGTAGACCTCGCAGTGGTGAGGACAGTTCATTGGCTTGAGCATATACTCCTCATCCTCCTCCGGTGTCTGGATAGGCTGGAATGCATCCTTGCCATAGTGAGCATAGTGACCAGATGTAACATAGAGACTCTTGCCACCGATACCTGGACAGATAACCTCCTGATAGTTGTAAGGCTTCAGGAGAGAACGGAGCAACTCCTGCAGACGCAGACGGAGCTGTGTACCCTTTGGCAACCAGATAGGAAGACCCTTTCCTACACGCTCTGAGAACATGAAGAGTTCCATCTCCTTACCAATCTTACGGTGGTCACGCTTCTTAGCCTCTTCGAGAATTACCAAGTACTCGTCGAGCATCTTCTTCTTTGGGAAGCTGATACCGTAGATACGGGTCATCTGCTCGCGCTTGGCATCACCGCGCCAGAAAGCACCAGCCACACTTGTAATCTTCACAGCCTTGATAAGGCCAGTGTTCATCAAATGAGGACCACGGCAAAGGTCGGTGAAATTGCCCTGGGTATATGTGGTGATGGTACCATCCTCCAAGTCCTGCTCAATATGCTCGCACTTGTAAGTCTGACCATCAGCCTTGAACTCAGCGAGCGCATCAGCCTTAGCCACCTCCTTGCGAACCACAGGTTCGTTCTTCTTGGCAAGTTCCATCATCTTAGCCTCAATCTTGGCGAAATCATTCTCTGAGATCACCTGACCCTCGGCTGGCATCACGTCGTAGAAGAAACCACTCTCTACGGCTGGACCGAAACCGAACTGGATGCCTGGGTAAAGCTCCTGAAGAGCCTCAGCCAACAAGTGGGCAGATGTATGCCAGAATGTGTGCTTACCCTGCTCATCCTCAAACTTGTAGAGTTCTACATTTGCATCCTCATTGATAGGACGGTTCAACTCTACTGTCTCACCATTAACACCGCAAGATACAACGTTGCGAGCGAGAGCCGGTGAGATGCTCTCGGCGATTTGTAAGCCAGTTACGCCCTGTTCATACTCACGAACAGATCCGTCTGGGAATGTGATTTTTACCATAACAACTTAGTATTTTTATTAAATCGTCTGCAAAAGTACGATTTCTTTTTGTAACAAGCGAATAAAAATGCATTTATTTTGCTAAACTTTGCAAATACCTCTTTATATTAAGGGCTTTTAAGACCGGAAATGCTGACATATTGAAGTTTTCATTTGCTTTTCTACCAATATTTCGTAACACTTTGTAAAATCCAGATACATTTTTAGCCAATAAGTTTTGGAGAAACAAATATTTTCATTATCTTTGCATCCGATAACGTGACAAAATGTAAAGAAACATAGAAAATGGCAAAACCAAAGATTCTCATCATCTATACCGGTGGTACCATCGGTATGGGAAAGGACCCGATGACAGGTGTATTGGAACCTCTTGATTTCAATCACCTCGTTTCTTCCATGCCCGAATTCAAGCTCATTCAGGCAGAAATCGATGTGCGAAAATTCGACCCACCTATCGATTCCAGCGACATGGATCCAATGCGCTGGGCAGAAATCGTAAGCATGATATCCAACAACTACAACGACTATGACGGATTCGTAATCCTTCATGGCACCGATACTATGGCTTACACTTCATCTGCCCTATCTTTCATGCTTGAGAATCTGACCAAGCCTGTAATATTGACAGGTAGCCAGTTGCCTATCGGTGAATTGCGAACCGACGGCAAGGAGAATCTGATGACAGCCATAGAGATTGCTTCTGCCAAGAATGCTGAAGGACGCCCTATGGTGCCCGAGGTATGCATCTTTTTCAACGGCAAGCTAATTCGCGGTAACCGTGCCATCAAGATCAATGCCGAGGGATTTCATGCTTTCGAATCATTCAACTACCCTCACCTCTGCGATGTAGGAATCAATTTCCAATATCACGACCATCACATTCTTACACCGGATTACAGAAAGCCAATGGTTCCACATCTGAAGCTCGATCAGAACGTCATCGTATTCAGCCTCTTCCCGGGTATCCAGGATAACATTGTGCGCCACGTGATGGAATCACCAGACCTCCGCGGCATCGTGATGCGTACTTTCGGTTCAGGCAATGCTCCTCACACGCCATGGATCATGCGTCTTCTGGATCAGGCTGCCCATCGCGGAGTAAACATCGTGAATATCAGCCAATGTCTTACGGGCAGTGTAGAGATGGAACGCTACGGAGCCGGCTTCCAGTTGAAAACCGCTCATGTGATAAGCGGATACGATTCTACGGTAGAGGCTATGGTCACCAAGATGATGTATCTGCAAGGAAGATATGCAGACAATAAAAAGGTAAGAGAAAAACTGACTGAATCCCTGGCGGGCGAAATCTCTATATAATATAAGGTGAAATCTTCATCCATACAATGAAGCAATGAAGTAAATGACAGTCTCCCGATAGTGTATACGATTAAACTACAGATTGGCAAACTGTCATTTACTCACTCATTATGAGTCATTTAGCGAAACAAACAAAAATATTCTACTAAAACTGAATAGTATTGCAGGAAATATGCAGAAAACCTTTAAAGAAGGTTAAATATCGACAGATTTTTAGCCAAAAAACTTGTTGCATATCATTTTTTTGTGTAACTTTGCAGCGTAGAAGAAAAGTAAAAGATCAGTATCCTTAATAGATACCAATCCGTAATATAAATTAATAAATCAACAAACCCTACAAATTATGAACATTAACAAGGTAAAGAAGTATGGTGAGTTCGTAGAAATTACGGCTCCTGTAGAAAGAGAAAAAGCTGAAGAGTATCCAACAGTATTAGGTGGAGAAATTTGGTACAACTAAGAACTTCCTGCTAAGGATTCCTATCCTTTGTATCAGATAGTTTTCCTTTAGCAGAACAGAAGCAAAAGGCTATTTTTTATTTGATTCAGAACATCTTATAATTTTTAGCTGACACATTACTAGATCAATGATAAAGGCTCAATCCTCGAATAAAATCGGGAACTGAGCCTTTATTGTGTTTATATCTTACCATCGAGATATACGGAATCGGAGATTAGTGCTTACCGCAGCAACCGCCCTCTCCGTGCTCGTGATGATGCTCGTGCTTGATACCACCCTCTACAGCCTGATGCTGGTCGCGGAGCAGATCGTTCACGGTCTTCACTGGGTTGAAGGTACCGAGAGGAACCTCTACGAATACTGTATTCCAGTCACTCATCGCACCATTCCAGAGACCTGGCAACTCGAGTGCCTTCAAATCCTTACCATTCTTACTCTTGCTGGAGATGAAACCGGTAGATGGATCAACGAACTTAGGAAGATCGAAGGCATTGCCCTGGTAATCCTTGGTAGCGCAGACGAGATCTACTGGGTTGAAGTGAGTACCCTCGGTGAACATCTTCATATACTCCTCGTTATTCTTGTCAATCTGAGAGCTCTCCAGAATCTGAAGGCTTACAGTGCCATCCTGATTATAGGTAAGGAATGGACCACCACCAGGCTCGCCTACGTTCTTAACGACACCGCAGACACGCATAGGACGGTTCAACTTCTTACGCAGATAGATAACCAGTTCGGCATCCTCCAGCTCCTTGATATCAGCCTTGCGGCAGCAGAGATCGCGCTGAACGAAGCGTATAATCTTCTCCAGCTTCTCATGGTTGTACTGACCAGAATCCAAAACCTTCAGATAATTGAAAGCCTGTTTCTGCAGAGTAACCAATACACCTGCAATCACCTGCTTCCAGGTAACAGTCTCAGCCTTCAGGCGATCAGGAACCACATTGTCAATATTCTTGATGAATACCACATCAGCATCAATCTCGTTGAGGTTCTCGATGAGTGCACCATGACCGCCCGGACGGAACAGCAAAGAGCCATCCTCGTTACGGAATGGAGTATTGTCTGGATTGGCAGCGATGGTATCGGTGCTAGGCTTCTGCTCTGAGAAAGAGATGTTATACTTGATGCCGTAGCGCTGTGCATACTTATCTGCCTTCTCGGCTACCATCTGCTTGAAGATTTCCAGGTGGTCGTGAGAAACGGTGAAATGAACGTTTGCCTCGCCGTTGCTGCTTGCATAGAGCGCAGCCTCAACCAGGTGCTCCTCCATTGGGGTGCGAACCTCGTCCTCATACTCGTGGAACTGGAGCAATCCCTTAGGCAACTGACCGTAGTTCAATCCCTCTGGCTTGAGGAGATTAGCCACAACAGCCTTGTAATCACCCTTCTTGATAAGGCACATGATACCCTTCTCGTTGTTTACATGGCACTTATCGCAGAGTGCCTTGCGGAAAGCAAACTTCTTGATATTCTCGAAGAATTGTTTTTCGAAGTCAGTAGTAGGAACATCGTATGGAGCATCGAGGAATGCAAACATGTTCTTGAACATGCGGCTTGCCGCACCTGAAGCAGGTACGAACTTCACAATCTTGTGACCCTCAGCCTTGTAGTCGTTCCACGCCTTCTCGTAGTCCTCTACTTCCTGAGCTGTAGGAGCCATGATACCCTTACCGATGGCAGCCGCGCCCTCGAGCTTGAGGAATGGGAAACCATTCTTGATTTGTTCCAACTGATGTTCAATCTGCTGCTCGGAGATACCGCGAGCAGAGATTTGGTTTAGATCTTGCTGATTCATAATACCATATTTATGTTAAATTTACACTATATGTGCTACAAAGATAATAGTTTTTTCTGATAATCAGAAATATTTCCGCTTTTTTTTGTACCTTTGCATTGAAAATTTAACGAAGTAGGCGTTTTTAACGCCGAATCGCCATTGTTTGTCAAATTTAAAATGGAATATTGCGACATGGTTAGTAAATTATCAAAAGAGCACGACAGAAGAACGTTGCTATCAACGTATCTGTACGGAGTATCAAACTTATTCATTAGTGGAACCGGAATTGGAGGTTTTTCCCCCTTGGTTACCGGCGAAACTATTGGCATTTACAATATCCTCTTCTTAGTACTGGGCATAGCCTCAGCACTCTTCCTTGCCTATAGTGCTAACAGAGTGATGAAGTATAACGATAAAAAATAATAATTATGGAGTTAATAACAATATTTATGGGGCTGAGTGCCGTAATTAGCGCCAGCTTCGCCATCTGGCTCAACACAAAATCAGGTCAGAAGTGGATAGACAGTTTATAACATATAGTATAAGTATTATGGAAGGATTTGCTTTAGTAATGTGTATAGGAGCTGTTATTGGTATGAGCTTAGCCATTTGGAGCTACACCAAATCTGGCAGAAAGTGGATAGACGAGTTATAACAACTCAATAATATATAATCAACGGGAGGGAACGACAATGAACGAAACACCTTTTAAATTCACATCCGAAGAAAAGGAACAGACACTCCAAATCCTGGAGCGCCTGAGAACCGCCGTGGGCGACACATTCAAGCCAGGCGATGAGCAGCATCTGCGTGAAGACATACAGCATGCCTTCATCAACCATCAGATCAAGCGCAATGTCTTCGGAATGAATCCAATACTCGCTGCCCTGCAAACCGCAGAAATCGCAGTAAACGAGATAGGTCTGAAACGAGATGGCATCATCGCCATCCTGATGCAGACCAGCGTCATCGATGGCTATCAGACCATCGAAGAGATACAGAAGAAATACGGAGATAGCGTAGCCCACATTATCAGTGGTCTGCTTCGCATCCACGATTTATACAAGCGCAACCCTATCATAGAGAGCGAGAACTTCCGCAACCTGCTTATCTCATTCTCTGAGGATATGCGCGTCATCCTCATCATGATTGCCGACCGCGTGAACGTGATGAGACAGATACGCGATACCAAACAGGAAGAGGCAAAGCATGAAGTAAGCGAAGAGGCAAGCTACCTCTATGCCCCACTCGCCCACAAACTGGGACTCTACAAGCTGAAGAGCGAACTGGAAGACCTCAGTCTGAAGTATCTCGAGCACGATGCCTACTATATGATAAAGGACAAGCTGAACGCCACCAAAGCTTCGCGCGATGCCTATATCGCCCGCTTCATCCAGCCAATCCAGGAAAAGCTCGATGCTGCCGGTCTGAAATATCACATGAAGGGCCGCACCAAGAGTATCCACTCCATCTGGCAGAAGATGAAAAAGCAGAAGTGCGCCTTCGAGGGTGTATACGATCTCTTTGCCATCCGTATTATCCTCGATGCGCCAAGAGAGAAAGAGTATATGCAGTGCTGGCAGACCTTTGCCCTCATCACAGACATGTATCAGCCAAACCCAAAGCGTATGCGCGACTGGCTCAGCGTGCCTAAGAGCAACGGTTATGAAAGTCTGCATACCACCGTACTGGGTCCTGAAAACAAATGGGTAGAGGTACAGATCAGAACCGAGCGCATGGACGATATTGCAGAGCACGGACTCGCTGCCCACTGGCGCTACAAGGGCATCAAGCAGGGAGAAGGCGGTATCGACGAATGGCTTGCCAATATCCGTGCTGCCCTGGAAAGCAACGATGATCTGCAGCTGATGGACCAGTTTACCACCGATCTGAAGGAAGACGAAGTATACGTGTTCACTCCAAAGGGCGACCTGCTGAACTTCCAGAAGGGAGCTACGGTACTCGACTTTGCCTACTATATCCACTCCCGCATCGGCAATACCTGTGTGGGTGGAAAGATTAACGGAAGAGCCGTCACCTTCCGACAGGAACTCCATTCGGGAGATCAGGTAGAAATCCTCACACAGAGCAACCAGAAGCCACGCCGCGAATGGCTCAACATCGTGCAGACATCCAAGGCTAAAGCCAAGATTCGTCTAGCGCTGAAGGAAACCCAGAAGAAGGACGGCCTCTATGCCAAGGAACTTCTGGAGCGCCGATTCAAGAACAGGAAACTGGAAATTGATGAGAGCATCATGGCGCGCATCATCAAGAAAATGGGATATAAGGAGAACTCAGACTTCTATAAGGATGTAGCCGAGGAGAAAATCGACGTGAACAGCATCATCGAGAGATACATAGAGGAACGCGACCACGACCTGAACCTCGCCAATACCAACAAGCCTGCAGAAAGTGCAGAGAATTTTGAGTTTGAGAATCCTACCGAGGAACTGATGAAGCAGAGCGACGATGTGCTGGTTATCGATGAGCACCTCAAGGGCATCGATTTCGAACTAGCTCATTGCTGCCACCCTATCTACGGCGACCCAATCTTCGGATTCGTTACCATCAGCAAGGGTATCAAGGTACATCGCATGGATTGTCCTAACGCCAAGGAACTGCGCCGCCGTTTCGGTTACCGCATCGTGAAGGCGAAATGGAGCGGCAAGGGAACATCCAAGTATGCCATCACGCTACGCATCATCGGAAACGACGATATCGGTATTGTGAGCAACATCACCAACATCATTTCCAAGGAAGATAAACTCATCATGCGAGGCATCAACATCTCTTCCAAGGATGGTCTCTTCTCTGGCAATGTTACCGTAATGATTGATGATGCCGGCAAGACCGATGCACTCATCAAGAAACTGAGCGCCGTGAAGGGCGTTAAGCAGGTAACGAGAATATAAAACCGGAATACATAAATACATAAAAAAAATCCCGCAGATTTTCTCTGCGGGATTTTTTTATTTCGACTTATTCAAGCGCTTGATTACAGAATAAGCATCATACAAACCAAGTTCTCCTGCCTTTGAAAGATCCTGGATGGCAGTCTGCTTATTGCCACTCTTGGCTCGTGCTATACCTCTATTATAATAAGCCTCTGCAAGGCGGTTATCAATTCTCAAGGCAATGGTATAATCATCTATTGCCTTTGAAAGTTCGTTTCTGCCTGCATGAAGATTACCTCTATTATAATAGATGTAAGCATTGTTACTGTTCAGGCGGATGGCATCACTGAAATCAGCCTCAGCAGAATGGATGTTCAGAACACCCTTGCCCTCAGCCTTGTTAAATTCATCCATCTCAGCCTGGCAGACAGCACGCTGCCAGTAAGCCAAAGAGTTCTTGTCATCGAGCGAGATATAATAGGTGAAATCACCGATGGCAGCCTCAAAATCACGAAGTACACTATGAGCGATGGCCCTGCGCATCAGGAGACGTTTTCTGGTTTCATTATCGCTCGCCACACTCAACTCCGCCGAAAGTTTATCAATCATCGAGAATATCTTCATAGAACCATTCTCATCGAGCTGCTCCTTACTGCAAACGATATAAACCTTGTCTGCCTTGGTATGCTGATTGAGCGCATCAACCTCTTTGTCATAAGCCTGAACTCCACTTACATTCTGATTGTTTGGGAAATAAGAGAGCTGATACATCGGCAGGAAGGCGGTTTCTACCTGACGGTTCTGAACCTTACCACGATACTCGCTCTTATAGTTGTGTTCATACTTCGGTTCGTCATCTACTACCAACGAAGCAAACTTATTCGGGTCAACCTCAGAGCGCTTACGCATCTCCTTCTTGGTCTTTGCGCTCCATCTCGGCTGGATTCCGATATGCTTGTTCATCTGCGCCTTGAAGATACGGAATTCATCCATCTCTGCCTTGGCTGTCATACCCAGGCGTCGGTAACAGCTGGCACGGTTAGACAAACCGGTCCAGAAGTTAGGGAACTGGTTGATAACCATAGTATAATCCCTGATGGCTGCTCTCAGATTACCGGTCTTGTCATGCAATAGAGCTCGGTTGAAGATAGCCATGAAGTTCTGGGGTTCCATCTTGATAATGAAGTCGAAATCGGTGATAGCACGGTTATCATCACCCAACTGTACACGCATCAGTCCTCTATTATAATGAGCCAGGAAATTGTTCGGATCCAGCTCAAGGGCATTGTCATAATCACTCATCGCCCCCCTGAGGTTATTCAGATTGATACGCGCCAAAGCACGGTTAATGTAACTGTTCACATTGTTAGGTTTGAAATGCAGACTCTTGGTCAGCGCCTCATCAGCCGTTTTCCATTCCTTTCTAGCCAGCGCCATATAGGCACGCGTAGTCCAGGCATCCCCATCATACGGATTGAGCTGCAGACTCTTGTCTAGCCATTTCTCAGCCTGCACGGTATCTTTCTGATGCAGATACACTTCAGCCTTGAGCGAATAAGCATTCGACCAGTCTTTCCATTTTTCCACGATGGTATCCAGTTCCTGTTGCGCCGCCTCATACTTTTTGTTTTCCATCTGGCAGATAGCACGGTTGAACCAGTAATTTCGGTTGCGCGGTTCCAGTCTGATAGCCTCATTATAGTCAGCTATCGCATCATCAAACCTGTTTTGTCTGATGCGACAGATGGCTCTCAAGTCATAAATATCATTGATATAGGGATTGAGATGCAACGCCTCGCTGGCATCACTTTCGGCACCCGTAAAGTCATCCAGATTAAATTTTGCCACACTGCGGTAATACCAAGGCTCATACAGATAAGGCTTGGCACCGATAGCCAGATTAAAATACTTGATTGAAAGGACGAAATCCTCATAATACAATGCACTCCGACCGGCCGTAACAAGTCGGTCTACACGATATTGGGCAGAAGTCGACATGGCGCCCATTACCATAAAAAGAACTAAGAGAATCTTCTTCATCTGTTCGTAACTCTCTGAAATAAAACCTATTGAATGTAGAATAAAAAAATATAGTAAGCCCAATCGTCACGATTACCATGAAGCTTACTATATTTTCGGAAGAACTATCGACGTATCTTAGTACGATAGGCAGCACGGAAATTGCCCTTGATGATACTCTTGAGCTTTCCTGCTATCATGTTCTTGCGAAGAGGAGACACACGGTCAACAAACATCGTACCCTCCAAATGGTCGAATTCATGCTGCATCACGCGAGCCAGATATCCCCCTATCCACTCATCATGTTCATTAAAATCCTCATCCATATACTTTACATGGATGCGTGTAGGACGAACCACCTTCTCATTGATACCAGGAATAGAAAGACATCCCTCTTCAGAAGAGTCGGTATTTTCCTCATCGCGCTCTAGGATATGGGCATTGATGAAAGCATGACGGAATCCTTTATACTCAGGGTAATCCTCGCTGAGCACATCCAGGTCGATAACAACGAGGCGGATAGGCAAGCCAATCTGAGGTGCAGCCAGTCCGATGCCGTTGCTGGAATCAAGGGTTTCATACATATTATTAATCAACACCTTGAGATCTGGATAATCAGGTGTAATATCTTCAGCCACTTTTCTCAGCACTGGCTGACCATAAATATAAATCGGTAAAATCATTATCTTCTTGATTGCAAATAATCCTGTAATATGATGGTAGCACTTATCTCGTCTACCAATCCTTTATTTTCTTTTCTCACTTTCTTCTTTACACCTCCATCTATCATGGCTCTATGTGCCAGGACTGATGTAAATCTCTCGTCATAATATTCAATTGGAATTTCAGGATGAGCCTTTCGCCAACGGTTGTAGAAGTTTTCTACTCTTGCCAGGTTTTCACTTGGCTGCCCGTTAGGTTGCATCGGTTTTCCGATAACAATACGCTCCACCTGTTCTTTCTGAATATAAGTTTCGATATAAGTGAAAAGTTCATGTGTAGAAACTGTGGCCAACCCATTGGCAATAATCTGCAATGGGTCGGTCACAGCCAGTCCGGTACGTTTTTTACCGTAATCTATAGATAAAATTCGCATTAATCTACGGATATCTTATCCTTATATAATATCAGATTACTTCTTAAGGAGTAACCAAGCATCAGGATACTTACCAGCGCGAAGCTGATTGCGGCTCTTGACAGCAGCAGCCTTATCAGCAAATGTAGAAGCTACCACGCGATACATGTTACGCTCTGTGTTCAGGGCGATCTGAGCATCGTAGCCAGCGCTCTTCAATGTACTAGCCAATCCCTCAGCGTTAGCCTTGAGAGAGAAAGAACCAACTACTACGCTATAGCTTGACAAGCCAGAACCAGAGACGAGAGAAACATCCTCAGAACGAACAGTAGCATTATCAACCTCTGTCTGCTCATCAGAAGGAGCCTGAGTCTCGAGAGGAGCTACAACTGGTTCCTGAGCAACAGGAGCCTGAGCTGCCTGCTGTTCCTGCTGCTGAGCCTTCTCATATGCCTTCTTGTATGCACTTTCCTTAGATGTACCACAACTTGCGAGCGCCAAAACTGCGCACATACCCATGCTTAATACTGTAATTTTCTTCATAATTCTTATTCGTTTTATTGTTTATTATTGTTGTTCATTCAATATAAATTTCGCGTTATGCGTTTTTTACTCTGCGAAAATACAAAAAAATGCCCGAAAAACGAAGAATATGCCGCCTAAAGTTTGTTAAATAAGGCTATTAAAACATTTTTAATGAAAAATTAAGGCTAAAAGGCTTGTTTTTTAAAGAGAATTTAGTATATTTGCATTGTCAAATGAAAATGACAAGAAGATAATCGTTTAACGTTTAAAATTTATAGCATATGAAAACATTAGGTTACATTGGTGCTTTCCTCGGCGGTGCTATCGCTGGTACAGCACTCGGTTTGATTTTCGCTCCTGAGAAGGGTGAGGATACACGTAGTAAGATTGCAGGTGCAGTAGACGATTTCTGCAAGAAGCACGACATCAAGTTGAGCCGTAAGGACGTTGATGATCTGGTTGACGATATCAAGGACGCAGCTCCTGAGGTTTAATCATCACCTATCATGATGTTCTCTAACGATAAAAATGTAGAAACTATCGGGCAGCTCATTGAGGTGCTTAAACATTACATCGGGCTTCAGAGCGAATATCTGAAGCTCGATGTTGTGGATAAGGTGGTACGCCTGCTTACAGTCATCACCATGACGGTGGTACTTCTGGGCTTACTTACGCTTACCCTCATTTACCTATCCTTTGGCGCTGCTTTTGCATTGGCAGACTTAATAGGTAGTCTGACTTTCGGATTCTGCATTGTTGCTGCAGTATACCTATTTATATTAATATTATTTGTAATTTTCCGCCATAAGTGGATCGAGAGACCATTGGTCAGATTTCTGGCAAGCCTCTTAATGGAAAAATAACCTCCTTTTCGCAACATGACAAATCATTCAGAAATCACAGAATATAATTCCTTAAACGATATCCGACTCAAAAAAGAGACGATACGCAAGGAAATTGATGCCGATGATGCCAAGATTCAGACTTTATGGAACTCGCTTTTCACAAAACCTGAAATCCTGTCACGCAATGCGAGTCCTAGCAAGCGACTGCAGAGTTTGCTGCAGGTGGGAGCAGGAGCATTCGACGGTGCACTGTTGGCTTGGAAACTTTACCGGAGATTCAAACCTCGGAAGAGATGAACCATATACCGTTTTGGAGAAAGGAAAGATGCCTTGGAAAAAGGTATTTTTTAGTCACCAAAAGGGGATAAAAACAAAAAAGGGTCGCCGCTGCGACCCCAATACCTTGTTAACCTTAAATCTAATACTATGAAAAACACACATGCAAATATAGAAATAATCTATGATACTTGCAAATTTTTCTTAGCAAAAGACCTATTATTTTAATTTAATTAACTTTTACCAACCTGTTTTTAAACCTTTTTTAGCAAAAGCTCATCTATTTTCTACATATATCTCCATTCCATCGAAGCCAAATTCAAAGCCTTCGGGCAGCCTTTTATTCGCCTCATCGTGAAAACCTATCTGATGAGTCACATGGATAAAATAAGTATGTTTTGCTCCTATCCTGCGCGACACCTCAATAGCATCAGATACAAGCTGATGGCTGTGATGTGTTTTCTCAAATCTGAGTGCGTTAATTACGAGTGTTTCCACACCATCCAAATAAGCATACTCTTCATCACCCATAGATTTCATATCAGTAATATAGGCAAACTTACCAAACCGATAGCCGAGAATAGGCATCTTATCGTGCATCACACGGATAGGAACAAACTCAATATCCCCTATCTGATAATGCTCATGCGGATGAATGGTATGCAATTTGAGTTTAGGAGCTCCCGGATAGAGTTTTTCTGCATTCTCCGGAAAGCAGTAAGGCATCGTATGAGGCAGCCCCGCAGTAACGATTTCATCGCCATAGATATTGATATCACCAAAGATACAGAAAGGGCGCAAATCATCAATACCACCAACATGGTCGTAATGGATATGCGTAACCAGGACGCCATCTATCTTTCTGAAAGGCACACGCAACAACTGCTGTCGGATATCAGGTCCGGCATCTATCAGAATACGGGTATTCTCCGTTTCTATCATTGCTGCACTGCGCAATCTTTTATCATGCGGATCCGTACTTCGGCACACGTCACAGTTACACCCCAGCGAAGGAACACCGCCCGATGTGCCTGTACCTAATAAAGTTACCTTCATTAATTATCAAATATTTTTCTGAAAACAAACGAATTCTTCACTTCACATTCACCTCCGGATGAATCTCTATACCAAACTTCTGCTTCACATCCTCCTGGATGGTCTCACAGAGTTTTACGATTTCCTCGCCCGTAGCGCCGCCACGATTCACTAGCACCAGTGCCTGCTTATCATGTACACCGGCCCGTCCCAGACTCTTTCCCTTCCAGCCACACTGATCAATCATCCAGCCAGCCGGAATCTTTTCATGAGATTCATCGATTGTATAATGAGGCATACCCGGATAAAGAGCAGCCAGTTCTTCGTACTTAGCCTTCTCTACAATAGGATTCATAAAGAAACTGCCTGCATTACCCAACACCTTAGGATCAGGCAATTTTGCCTCTCTAATTTCTATGATGACATCACGAAGCTGCTGGGCTGTAGGCTCAGCAATACGCTTAGCCTCGAGCGCAGAACGGATATTACCATAATCCAGATCCGGACGGAAGGTCTTCTGCAAACGGTAAATCACATGCGTTACCAGATACTTATCCTTCCACTCATGCTTAAATTTACTCTGACGGTAACTATACTCGCAGTCAGCATTATCAAACACCACTACTCTGCCCGTAGCTATCTCAACCGCTTCCACCTTATATATAATATCCTTAGCTTCCACACCATAGGCACCGATATTCTGAACCGCACTGGCACCTACTTCACCCGGAATAATACTCAGATTCTCCGCTCCATGATAACCATGCTCTACGGCATAAGCTACCACATCATCAAACACCTCACCACTACCACAGGAAAGGAATACCCAATCCGGATTGCACAAAGCATCATTCCCCTCTGCAGCTGCCAAAGTCTTGTTGTCTAGAACCTCAATACCCATAATAGCCGAATGGAGTACTGTACCTGCATAATCACCGGTCAGCAAGAGATTACTACCACCGCCCAAAATGAGCAGTGGCTGATCAGCCTCTGTCAGCAAGCCCACTATCTGTCGGGCTTCCTCAACCGATTCATACTCTAGAAATCTGCTGCATTTAGCATCAATCCCGAATGTATTGTGAGCCAAAAGGCCATAGTTACGAATATCCTTCATATCTGGTTAAACTATTACTACTAACTAAAAAGCTACATATTCAGCTTGATCAGTTCCCATTTTCCTCCAATCTTTTTGAAAGTAAGAGAAGTTTCCATACCATTGGCAATACCACGAATCACGAAGATTTTCTGGTTGCTCTCGGTATATTTCTGACCATAGATTATATTGTAAATCATGCCGTGAGGCAGTTGAGGCGCAAAGGCAGGCCATGTTTCCGGTTCTATATCGCCTGTCATCGTACTGAAATCATCATCAGGATCAGGACCGGTAAACTTCACCGGATTATGGAGGTGGCGAGCCTGGAAAGCGGTATCTGTAGCAAAATGGCCGTAAAACTTCAGGAAACTGGCATTATTATTCTGATACATAGACTTGTAGCAAATGCTAGTCATCATCCACTGACCATTGATGCGATTAAACACAAACTGCTGAACTGTCTTTCTACTATAGAACACCTTTTCTATTACTACATGATCGATAGTAGTATCCTTCATCAGTTTCATCTGTTTCTGATTATCAAAAATCAGCGTGTAATAATCCTGGCGCATGAAGAAATGCTCCATCTTCCAATGTTTTTTTTCTATCTTCTTGGTCAGTTTCTTACCGTGATATACCGGCAGCGGGAAGACAATACGACTTTTCTGCAACTTTCTGTTAGCTGCAAAATTAAACACGAAATCATCAAAAAGCTCGTCAGCCGCCTTTGGCATCGGAGTCTCCTCTATCAGCTGTTCTGTAGAGTCCATCGCTTGGGTGTCGGCAATCACCGTATCAGATGAAGCCGAATCAATGGCAGGCGCAGGCTTCTTGTCTGTGCATCCCACAGACGTGAAACAAACGATGGTAAGCACCGCCATTAACACCGTTAATAAACAGAGTTTTTTCATAAACCTATTAAATTTCTCAAATTTTCCATGCAAAAGTACAACTTTCTTTTGAATTATTTCATCTTTTAAGCAAAAAATGTTATCTTTGCAGTCAAAAAAGATAAAAATATAGATATGTTATTAGAAAAAATAGACGAACTCTTGAAAGAAGTGAGCACTTTGACTGCCCAAAACGCAGAAGAAGTAGAGCAGCTTCGAATCAAGTATCTGAGCAAGAAGGGCGAGATTAACGCCCTTATGGCCGACTTCCGCACAGTGCCAGCCGACCAGAAGAAAGAGGTTGGTGTAAAAATCAACGAGCTGAAGAACGCAGCCCTTGATAAGATCAACGGACTGAAGGAGCAGATGGAAGAAGCCGAGGCATCAAGCGATGATATCGACTTGACCCGTACCGCCTACCCTGTAGCACTCGGTACCCGCCATCCACTCACCGTAGTGAAGAATCAGATTATCGACATTTTCGCTCGCATGGGCTTTACCCTTTTCCAGGGTCCTGAGGTAGATGACGACAAGCACGTATTTACGATGCTCAACTTTGCTGCCGACCACCCGGCCCGCGATATGCAGGACACCTTCTTTATAGAGAAGACCAACAGCGACGATGTTACCAAGAATGTGCTCCTCCGCAGCCATACTTCTGGCGACGAGGCTCACTATATGGAAACTCATGAGCCACCTATCCGTGTGCTCTGCCCAGGCCGCGTTTACCGTAACGAGGCTATCAGCGCCCGCGCTCACTGTTTCTTCCATCAGGTAGAAGGTCTCTATGTAGATAAGAACGTAAGTTTCACCGACCTCAAGCAGGTGCTCCTTACCTTTGCCCGTGAGATGTTTGGTGCAGATACCAAGATTCGTCTCCGTCCTAGCTACTTCCCATTCACAGAACCTAGTGCCGAGATGGATATCTCCTGCAACATCTGTGGCGGTAAGGGTTGCAACTTCTGCAAGCATACCGGATGGGTTGAGATTTTAGGTTGCGGTATGGTTGACCCTCATGATCTTGAGGCTTGCGGTATCGACAGCAATGTCTATACGGGTTATGCCTTCGGTATGGGCGTTGAGCGTATCACCAACTTGAAATATCGCGTGAGCGACCTTCGTCTCTTCTCTGAGAACGATACTCGTTTCTTGCGCGAGTTTGAGTCTGCGAAGTAAAAGATTCTCAACATATAAATTAATTTATGACTATGAAGAAAAATTTAACTAAACCTGTCATCGCAGTCCTGTTGGGCGCCTTGACATTCAGTTCTTGCATCGGCTCATTTGGCCTGACAAATTCCGTACTTGACTGGAACAAGAGAGCAACAGACAACAAGTTTGTAAACGAGATTATCTTCGTGCTTATCTCTCCAGCTTACGCAGTATGTTCATTTGCAGACCTTCTCGTTCTCAACTCTATCGAGTTCTGGACAGGCAACAAGGTGATTGGCCAGGTAGGAACTACTAAGGACGTAATGGGTAAGGATGGTCGCATGTATGCCATCAAGACATTGAAGAATGGCTACGAGATTACCGACCCAGATGGTGAGAAATCATACTTTGTGTTCGACAAGAAGCACAAGAGTTGGTCATACAGCAAGGATGGCGATATCCGTGAGCTTTTCAGCTTCAACGAGGATGGCAGCATCCAGGCTTGCTTGCCAAGTGGCGAGAAGATCAACGTCCCAGCAGATGCCAATGGTTTATACCAGGTTCGCATGGCTATGAATGATGGTTTGTTCTATGCATTCAATAAGTAAATAATCATAACAATTTCAGCCCGATAAAAGTCTCTTTTATCGGGCTTTTTTATGCTCCCCTTTCTCTTTTCCGAAGCAAGTTCATAGTTCTCCGTTCCCAACCAAACTCTCCTTAGAATGGCCAAATGTAAAAAAGTGTTTAATATAAAACAAGAAAGTACCTTCACCACCCTTCACTCGTAACTCTCTGACCATCAAAAGAATCGCCAAAAAGGTGAAGGGTGAAGGTTTGAAAACTCCTTTTTATATATACGCGTGAAGGGTTAGGGTAAAAACCGAAAAAAGACCCTAGGGTCAAAAATCGGGAAAAACCTAAAATAAAGAATATAATATAAAGATTAAAAATACACCCTTCACCTTCACCTCACAAAAATCACATCAAAATCCTGTTCTGCATACAACAGAAAATCATCTGCAGCAATCTGTGCCGGGATACATAATCAGGAGACAATTCTCTTTCGGAAATATCATTTTATCCTTCGGAGATATTTTCCTATTTATCGGAGATATTATTTTATCCTTCGGAGATAATTTTCTATTCTTCGGAAATATTTCTTCGAATTTCAAGATAAGGCATAAAAATATAATTTTCGCCAACTTTATTTCCCGAATCCACACAATTGTCACAAATCGCATAGCTATGAAACAGAAAAGAATGTATCTTTGCAGCATCAATCATAAAGGTTGATGCAGATATGGTCTCGTCATGACTGCCAAATCGGGCTGACGCAAATGCATTACAACCAGTGACATTCATCAAAACTTGCAACCATCTACAATATTTTTTAGTTTTTCTCGTTAATAAAAGTATGAAAAATAGATTATTGATACTCACAATATGCCTCATCGCAACCATTAAGATGATGGCGCAGGAGTTTACCCTTCACGGCAAAGTGGTAGACGAGAACAACCAGCCACTGGAGTTTGCCATCGTTTCGGTGGCTAGCCAGGGAAAGACTGCCGTTACTTCGCTCAAGGGAGACTATAGCCTCAAACTGCATTCAGCAGACAGCGTGGTAGTCAAATTCTCATATATCGGCTTCAAAACAAAAACAAAAATACTGAGAAGACCGCGAGGAAAACAAACCCTGCAGGTGGTACTTCGCGAAGCATCCACCACCCTCGATGAGGTGAATATCAAGGGAGAAAAAATACAGTCGGACCAGACACAGGAACTGAAGACTAAGGACATGAAGATGACGCCATCTGCCAACGGAAATGGGGTGGAAAGTCTGGTTCAGCAACAGGCTGGCGTGAGTACCCATAACGAACTCTCTTCGCAATACAATGTACGTGGCGGAGCCTTCGATGAGAACTCCGTATACATCAACAACGTAGAAGTATTCCGCCCATTCCTGGTTCGCAGCGGACAGCAGGAAGGCCTCTCCGTCATCAGCCCTTATATGGTAGATAAAATCGGTTTCTCAACCGGAGGATATGCTGCCAAATACGGAGACAAGATGAGTTCGGCTCTCGACATCACCTACAAAACCCTGAAAGCAAAAAGCAAGAAACCGGTGGTTGAAGGCAGCCTGGCTGCCAGTCTGCTGGGTGCTGACGCATACATCGGTCTGGGAACCCAGAAACTTTCATGCCTCAACAGCGTGCGCTACAAAACCACCTCTTACCTGCTCGGTTCGATGGAAACCAAAGGCGAATACAAGCCAAACTATCTGGACTATCAGACCTATCTGAGTTACCAGCCCAACAAACGCTGGAAGCTTGACTTCATAGGCTACATCTCTGATAATCACTACAACTTCGAACCGGAAGACCGAGAAACGAAGTTCGGAACAATGGAAAACGTAAAGAGCTTCAGAGTATATTTTGACGGTCAGGAGAAAGACCGTTTCCTCACCTACTTCGGTACACTCGGCATTACCCGACAGTTTACAGCCAACACCAGTCTCTCGCTTCTGGGCAGTGCTTTCTATACCAAGGAACAGGAGAAATATGACATTCAGGGACAATACTGGCTCGACGAAACCGAGACTTCAGAAAACCTGGGAGTAGGTACCTATTTCGAACATGCCCGAAACTATCTTACGGCTCGCGTGATGAGTGCCAAACTGATGCTCAAACACAAGGTGAAGAAACATCAGATGGAAGCCGCAGTAAGTCTGAAGCGTGAACATATCGAGGAGAATTCTGTAGAATATGAGATGCGCGATTCTGCAGGATACAGTATTCCTCACAATGGCAAAGACCTCTATATGGTTTATTCACTGAAGGCTCGCAACGAACTGAATGCCAACCGAATGGAAGCTTACATCCAGGACACCTACCGTTTTTCGGGAGGAACAGCCGACAGTACCGGTAAGGGACAGACACATTACACTCTGAACTATGGTATCAGAATGAGTCATTGGAACTTCAACAGAGAAACCATCGTGAGTCCTCGTCTGTCGCTCGCCATCATACCAGCCAACCACGAGAATACCACACTCCGTTTTGCGGCAGGTCTGTATTATCAGGCTCCATTCTTCAAGGAATTGAGAGATACATCTACGGTGAACGGCATAACCATCGCATCGCTGAACGAGAAAATCAAGAGTCAGCGAAGCATCCACTTCATCGCCGGCTACGACTATAGGTTCAAGATAGGAGACCAACGCTATAAATTCTCTGCCGAAGCCTATTACAAGGCTTTGAGCAATCTGGTTCCTTATTCTGTAAGTAACGTGAAGGTAGTTTATTACGGACAGAACGAATGCAGCGGTCATGCGGCAGGACTCGACTTCAAACTCTACGGAGAATTTGTTCCGGGTACAGATTCCTGGCTCAGTCTTTCGCTCATGGATACAAAGATGAAACTGGGTGGCAAGAGCATCCCTTTGCCTACCGACCAGCGTTATGCCGTAAACCTCTTCTTCACCGATTATTTCCCGGGCAGCAAGAAATGGCGCATGTCTTTGAAACTCGCCTTTGCCGATGGTCTTCCTTTTGCAGCACCCCACAGAGAGCTGGAGACCAACAGTTTCCGTGCCACCGCCTATCGCCGTGCAGATATCGGTATGAGTTATCAGCTGCTCGACAACAGCCGCCGTGAGAAGAAGACCTTCCTGAAGAATGTGATGCTGGGGGTAGATTGTCTCAACCTCTTCGGCATAGACAACGTAAACAGCTATTACTGGGTGACTGATGTAACCAGCCAGCAATACGCCGTACCTAATTATCTTACCGGCAGACAGCTCAATGCCCGCATTCTTTTGGAATTTTAGGACCAAATAATAGTGATTTTTCACATTATTCTAAATATTTAACCGTAGATAGTTCGCTATCTGCGGTTTTTTTCGTATCTTTGCGCCCGAATTATGCGATGACGGTTCGTCCGCTCATCCCATGGATTCAGGAAAACATTCTATAAAGAATAAAGAAATAATACATAATAATCAATTATGAGCAAACAAGTAGAAAAGATTAAGGAGCTGATCGCTAAGCGCGAACAGGCTCGTCTTGGCGGTGGCGAGAAGGCCATCGAGAAGCAGCATGCACGTGGCAAATATACCGCTCGTGAGCGTATCGAAATGTTGGTAGATGCCGGCAGTTTCGAGGAGTATGATATGTTCAAGTTGCATCGTTGCACTAACTTTGGCATGGAGAAGAAGCAGTACCTCGGTGATGGTGTGGTAGCGGGTAGTGCTACTATAGCCGGCCGTCTGGTTTACGTATATGCTCAGGACTTCACCGTAAATGGCGGTTCACTCTCTGAGACTATGGCACAGAAGATCTGCAAGGTAATGGATATGGCTATGACTATGGGTGCACCTGTTATCTGCATGAACGACTCTGGTGGTGCCCGCATTCAGGAAGGTATCTGCGCCCTCGCTGGTTACGGTGAGATCTTCGAGCGCAACATCCTCGCTTCTGGTGTCATCCCACAGATTTCTGCTATCATGGGCCCTTGCGCCGGTGGTGCCGTTTACTCTCCAGCCTTGACCGACTTCATCATCATGAAGGAGCAGACTTCTTACATGTTCCTGACAGGTCCTAAGGTTGTAAAGACCGTAACAGGTGAGGATATCGATGCAGAGCACCTCGGTGGTGCATCAGTTCACGCAACCAAGAGTGGTGTAACCCACTTCGCTGCTAAGACTGAGGAAGAGGCTATCGAGATGATCAAGAGCCTGCTCTCTTACATCCCTAGCAACAATACAGAAGAGGCTCCACGCGTAGAGTGCACAGACCCTATCGACCGCATGGATGACACCTTGAATGAGATTATCCCTGAGGATCCTAACCAGGCATACGATATGTACAAGGTAATCGGTGCTGTAACCGATAACGGAGAGTTCTTCGAGGTTCAGCCTAAGTTCGCCAAGAACATCATCACTGGTTTCGCCCGCTTCAATGGTCAGAGTGTGGGTATCGTAGCTAACCAGCCATCAGCTTATGCTGGTGTACTCGATGTAAACGCTAGCCGCAAGGCAGCCCGCTTCGTTCGTTTCTGCGATGCCTTCAATATTCCTATCGTATCTCTCGTAGACGTACCAGGATTCTTGCCAGGTACAGGTCAGGAGTACAACGCTGTCATCCTCCACGGTGCACAGTTGCTCTACGCTTACGGCGAGGCTACCGTGCCAAAGATTACTATCACATTGCGTAAGAGCTATGGTGGTAGCCACATCGTGATGGGTTGCAAGCAGTTGCGTGCTGATTTGAACTTCGCTTGGCCATCTTCAGAGATTGCCGTAATGGGTGCCAGCGGTGCCGTTGCCGTTCTCTGTGGTAAGGAAGCTAAGGCTAAGAAGGAAGCTGGCGAGGATGTAAAGGCATTCCTGGCTGAGAAGGAGCAGGAGTATACTGACAAGTTTGCTAATCCATATCAGGCAGCTCAGTATGGTTACATCGATGACGTTATCGAGCCACGTAACACCCGTTTCCGCATCTGCCGTGGTTTGGCTCAGCTCGCTACCAAGCGTCAGAGCTTGCCAGCTAAGAAGCATGGCTGTATGCCAATGTAATATAGAAATGTTGAATGTTGAGTGTAGAATGTTGAGTTATATACAGACTCAACATAACAGAAGGGCGCAAGCCTAATTCAACACTCAACAATCAACACTCAAAATTAAAGTAAAAACGAATGGATAAGAATATTTATGCTGCGATTGCCATGGCACTCTATGAGTACCAGGGCAATAACGTACACGACAAGGAGCCTGGCATCATCACTATCAAGCCACGTCAGACGATGTGGAACGCCAAGTTCTTGAGTTTAACAGCTAAACCATAATGTAATAGAAATGAAAGAGTTTAAATATACAATTGACGGAAAAGAATACAAGGTTCAGATTGACGCTGTTGAGGGTAACATCGCAAGCGTGAACGTAAATGGCGAAGCTTACAAGGTTGAGATGGAACAGGAGGCTGAGCCAGAGAAGAAGAAGGTTGTGCTCGGTCAGCCAGCTGCTGCATCTGATGATGCTGAGGCTACTCCAGCTGCCAACGTAAATACAGCCAATGCTGTAAAGGCTCCTCTCCCTGGTACTATCACCAGCATCGAGGTAGCTGTTGGTCAGGAGGTAAAGGCAGGCGATACAGTTGTCGTTCTCGAGGCTATGAAGATGCAGAACAACATCGAGGCTGAGAAGGATGGTAAGGTAACCGCTATCTGCGTTAAGCCTGGTCAGGCTGTGCTCGAAGAGGATGCACTCGTAGTTATCGAGTAAATCAAGAATTTGAGAATTAGAGAATTATACGTCCAGATTCGGGATTATAATTCGGGTTCTTATAAAGAATATCAAAGGTCGCAAGCTGTTAATTGTTTGCGACCTTTTTCTATACTGCTGTATGAGCATAAACTGCTATACAAAGTAATTTTTTTACTAAAGAAAAAAGACATAAAGTACAATAAAATGATAGATTTAACAGAAGAACAGATAGAAAGATACAGCCGCCACATCCTCCTTCAGGATGTAGGCCTCGAGGGGCAGGAAAAGCTCCTCAATGCCAAGGTGCTCATCATTGGTGCCGGAGGATTGGGTTCCCCAGTTGCCCTCTACCTCGCTGCGGCTGGCGTGGGACATATCGGTATCGTGGATGCCGATGTGGTTGACCTCAGCAACCTGCAACGACAAGTCATTCACCAGACCAAGGACTTGAACACCCCTAAGGTGGAAAGCGCCAAGAAGAAGATGATTGCCATCAATCCTGATGTGGAGGTAAAAACCTACCATACCTTCCTCGCCTCAGACAATGCCGAGGAAATCATCAAGCCATGGGATTTCGTCATTGATTGCACCGACAACTTCCCGGTGAAGTTCCTCATCAATGACGCCTGTGTGCGACTGGGCAAGGCATTCTCGCATGGCGGCATCCTGAGATTCCAGGGGCAGACCTTCACCCATCTTCCAGGCACGGCTTGTTACCGTTGTTTCTTCAAGGAGCCACCTCCAGCAGGCGCTGTTCCTACCAGTAGCCAGGCAGGAGTCCTTGGAGCCATAGCTGGTATGCTCGGAACCATCCAGGCTGCCGAGGCGTTGAAGTACTTCCTCGGTGTAGGCGAACTGCTCACCGACCGATTGCTCACCTTTGATGCCAAGACGATGAACTTCCGCAATATCAAGGTAAAGAAGCGTGCATCCTGCGAAATCTGTGGCGACCACCCTACCATCGATCATCTCATCGATTACGAGCAAGCTGCCTGCGATTTGAAGCACCACTAATATTTAATGATTATTTAGTAATGATTATTATTTGTATAATAAAAAAGTTAAGTCACAATACCCAGCTCTATCAGCTAGGTATTGTGACTTTTTTTTTCAGAACCGTCCCCAAGCCCAACAAAGAACAAGACCTTGATTATAAGATACTTTATAAAACATTTCTCCCATTTTTCTTGCATGATTCAGATAATAATCGTAAATTTGCAGCAGATAAAATACGCAAGCTTATGAAAGAGAAAAGATATCCTATTGGCTGGCATCCGGCTAATGAAGAAGAAGCCGTGGCTAGGATTGAAGCTATTGAGGCGGAGTATGAGAATGGGCAATATATTGATGCAGAAGAATTTGAAAAAGAACTAATTGCACAATATCCATGGCTAGCATAAGATTAACACTTTATTTCAAAAAGGAATTAAAGACTGTTATCGACTATGGAAAACTATAAAGGAAAGAGCTTATGAAGGAGAAAAGATATCCAATTGGCTGGCATCCGGCTAATGAAGAAGAAGCCGTGGCTAGGATTGAAGCCATTGAAGCGGAATACGAAAGGACAGGCAAGGCTACAGATTTTGAAGAATTTATAGAAGAATTAAAGGCAGAAGGATTATGGCTTATCCAATAAAAGCAATACCAGCACTCTATGGTGAGGCGGCTCGTCGTTTCCAAGAAATGGCAGACGAAACAGAGCGCAAATATGATATTAGTCCCAAGCGAGACATCAAAAAAGATCCTCGCTATCATGCTATGCGCACAATACTTGAAAGGTCTAGCATAAAATAGAACATTTACAGGTGGCTCAATAACGGGCTGAAAGCCCAAAAGCTCTTAGCCCAGGGCAACGCCCTGGGTACACTCGCAGTCAACAATGCGCCCTGTAAGGGCAAAAGCTTCGTATAATATTTTTACTCCTAGCAAGCATTCATCTTGCAAATCCCAAATAAAATTGGTTATAAAGCAGCATATATTCAAGGCTTTTGCCCTTACAGGGCGCAAGGGGACAACGCCTTAATACCCAGGGTGTTGCCTTGGGCTAGGAGCTTTTGGGCCTTCAGCCCGTGCTTGAACCACATGCAAAAGTTCAATGATTTACTTCTTAACCAGGCATTTTATACTCATGTCTAAGCTTCCAGATAGTTCATCATATCCTCCAATGTATCGAAGTTCTTGACATTCCCCTCCTTTACATTGAGAATAGCCTTATCTAACTCTGATTGTAACTTTTTCTTTTGTAATGTTGCATTCATAATACGATTAAACAATTAAGTTTGATACATTTATTCAGAATAAGGCGTTCTCATATGCTCATGCTTCCATTGCTCAATAGTTTCTTCATCTATCAAGCCCTTATCCCACAATTCATTTGCGGCATCTATTGCTTTTTGCGCAAAATAACGGCTATCTGTCGTCATAATACTATCATTTTAAATATTTACACATGTTACTTATGAGTAATCAACGCTTCCATATCTTTGATAAAATTCTCTACTTTCTCAAAATACGGCAAGACCTCTTCTTCTGTAGCATCAAAGGTATCATCATAATCACCAGACTGCCGAAGTTCATATAGACGAGAGAACAACTTTCCATAAGTGCGATCCAACAAACCTGTGGCAATAAATTTCTCTCCAACTAAATGTATTACACCGGCATGAGTCTTTGCAGTAAAGCCCTTGTCAAGTAACAAAGCAGAAGCCATATGGAATACAGTATAATACAAACGATTTCCCGTCAAATTCCAATACTTCAATTTTGCCACGCCCTTAGCCTCATCAAAACTCTTATAAGCTTTTTCTATCCTGTAGTGTACAAGATCTCTACGTTGTTGGCCCTCTAGCATAGCATCACCCCTTCCTCTTCTACATTATTATAAAAAGGACTGCCCTTTTTGCTCTGCCAATCCTTCATCGAATACACTATCGGGTGAATCATCTGATTGATTTGCCATCCCAATTCCCAAAGAGGATAGGTGTAATTATCATGATCCTGCTCATCTATCTTATCCTTGTTCAGAAGCACAAGGATGTCCCAGTCGGAATCTGCTTTAGCATCCCTTCTAGCCCTTGACCCGAAAAGGATAACCTTGGCATCTTTCGGCATAATCGACTCCGCTTTCTTCTGAATCGACTTGAGTACCTCATCTTCAAGATGTTCCCTTGTTATTGTCGTCATAACACTATCATTTTAATTACACCGCAAAAATACGAAAAAGAATTGAAACTAACAAATATTCTGAGAGATATTTGCATTTATTCTTTTCTCTTCACCCAAACCTTATGACTGCCGCGGCCTAGTGAATCTATCGGCGAAGTCTTGTCATTTGTCAGCTCCTTCAGTTCCATAGAGGCGGCAGTACGGCTCAGGTTGTTGATGGAGGCATAATCGCCTAGGGTGAGGACTCCGTACTTCTCTATCACCTCCAGGGCACGGGCGATGCGCTCTTCCTTGGAATAGAGCTGCTTGCGAATCACCTTTACACCACCCATATCACGCTCCAGGTCACGGTCGGTTTCACGCTTCACCTCCTTGATAAACTCTGGGGACGCCTTGAAGTTGATGTCCTTCACTCCCACCTTGCGGTACGTCATCTTATCATCTGGATTCAGAATTTCCCTAGGCTTCTCATCCTCGAAAGCGAGGGAGAGGGAGAAGGTGCCGAAACCTTCCAGATTCACGTTGTACCCCATGGAGAGCATATCTGTCAGCATATCAACCACATCGGTCAATACAGCCTCCGTGGTACTTTCCGAAATACCGCGATGGTAGTTCTGCATCATCTTGACGAACTCTTTTCGGGATAGTGTACGGTTGGTCACCATCTTGGGATAAACTCTGCGCTTGCCTTCATCACGCAAATCATTCAACTCTTGCAACTTGTACTTAGCCATATCAGTTTCCTTTCTTATTAAGATTTTTATCACTCCTTATTGCAGCAGCCTTTGCATCCTACAGTATTTATGATCATACCTAAGAAGAAAAGACCACAAACCTAGGAAGAAAAGTATTTTATCCAAGGAGAAATCTCCGTTCACCGACGCTGAATGTCCGTTCAGCGTCGATGAACGGCGGTTCAGCGTCGGTGAATGTCGGTTCAACGTCGGTGAACGAAGATTTCTATCTTGCAAAGATACAACTTTATCAGATATAAAACAAGACTTTTCCTGAATATCTTTACTTTTCCGGCCATAATTCTTCGTTTTTTGAGCTTATTTCTTTGCGTATCCCAAATAATTGTGTTAACTTTGTAGTCAGATTGTAAGCCAAAGGTCAAAGGATTGCAAGCAAAAGGCTAAAGGATTGCAAGACAAAGACAAAGAAAAAGACTAAGATTAGACATTCTTATGAGTATGAAGATATTAGCAACCAGCGACTGGCACCTGGGCAACCTGTTTCACGGCAACGACCGTCTGCCGGAACACAAGCATTTCCTGAAATGGCTCCTGGAACAAATCGCTGAACAAAAGCCCGATGCTCTCCTCATCGCAGGAGACATCTTTGATAACGGAAATCCATCGGCAGCGGCACAGACCGTTTATTACGAGTTTCTTGCCGATGCTACCCAACTGTGCCCGAACATGCAGGTCATCATTACCGCCGGCAACCACGATTCCGCCAGCCGACTGGAGGCTCCCCGTCCGCTGCTCACACGATACCACGTGGAAATAAGAGGTAACGTAAGGAAAATCTGGCAGCAGGGAGCAAGCGAGGACGATGATAAAACCGGCGGACATTGGATCTATTCCTTCGATGACCTCATCATCCCCGTAACCAACGAGGCAGGAGAAGAAGTCATCATCCTCGCCGTACCTTTCCTAAGAAGCGATGTGGTGCAGAACGCCAGCTACTCGCAGGGAGTCAACGACTTTCTGAGAGAACTGACGGCTGAGGCTCGAAAGAAATACCCGGGCAGGAAATGCATCATGATGGCACACATGTACGCCAAGGGTTCAGATATCGCCAAGAAGGATGCGAGCGAGAAAATCATCATCGGCGGACAGGAGGAAGTGGACCTGGAAGGATGGAACGACCATCCCGACTATATGACTTGCGGACACATCCACAAACGGCAACATATATGGAACACCGACTGGGCAAGATATACGGGAAGTATCCTCCCGATGTCGTTTGCCGAGAAAGACTACACCCACGGAATCGACCTCATCACCATAGAACACGGAGAAGAGGAGGAGAGAAAAGAAACCGGCAAGAGCAAGGAATGGAAAGTAGATTTCCTGGAATACAAGCCTCAGCACGCCCTCCGCATCCTGCCCGAAGATGAGGAAGAGCTGACCTTCAAGAAATGGCAGAAGCTCATCAATTCAGAACTTTCAGAGAGAACTGACGGCGAACTGAGCGACCATTTCGACTACGTGATGCTGAAGGTGAAACAGGAGAAACTGACCAGCGATGACATCAAGGAACTGGAGAAACTCGTCAACGAAAAGGATGCCGTGCTCTGCAAAATCCAGCGCATCATCCCACAACTGGACCTCTCCACCATCCAGGGTTCCCAGCACATCACCAGTATAGAAGACATCATCAACCGTCCTCCGCTCGACACGCTGAAGGAAGCCTTCGCCATCAGGCACAACGCTCCGATGAACGAAAGACAGGAGAAAATGTTATCCGATTTATTAACGACATCATCATTATGAAATTCCTACAACTCGAAATACTCAACCTCGCTTCGCTTGACAAACAGGGAGGCGAGGTCATCAACTTTGAAGAAGGTGCCTTAGGCGAGAGCACCATCTTCAGCATCGTAGGTCCGACGGGAAGTGGCAAGTCTACCCTACTCGATGCTATCTGTCTGGCTCTCTACAACCGCGCCCCTCGCTACCCCAGGAAGAAAGGCGACAAGAACCAGAACATCGAGATTTTCGGAGCTGCCGATGCCAGCGAAAGTAACCGTCTGGCTCCTACCGACAGCCGAAACATCCTGACCCGTGGCAAGAAAGAGGGTTACAGCAAACTCACCTTCCTTGCCAACAACGGCAGCATCTACCGCGCAGAATGGCACGTCAGATTCCAGAGAGTGCGCTACGAGAACGCCAAGACTGCGCTCTATAAAATCACGAGAAACGGCGAAGAAATAACGGAGGAAACTGCCGACTGGAACGAGCTGCCGAACATCATCGGACTCGACTACGACCAGTTTCTCCGTACCGTGCTCATCGCCCAAGGCTCGTTTGCCAACTTCCTGACGGCAAAGGAAAACGAGCGGTACGAACTCCTGGAAAAACTCATCGGATGCGAGGAAACTTATACGAACATCGCTACTGAAATCAAGAAAGCAAAAGACCAGGCAACGGATGCCTACAACCAGATAGCAGCATCGGTGGAAGCCGTAAAACAGAACCTGCTAAACGATGAAGAACTCGCCCAACTACAGGAGAAAATCGACCATCTGGAAAAGGCTGAGAAGGAACTCGACAGCCAGATGAAAGCCATCTCGAAAGATCTGCAATGGTTTGAGGAAAATGATAAACAAATCAAGCAAATCGCTATCAGCCAGACTGATATGAAGCAAGCAGCAGATGCCATTAAAGCGATGCAAGCCCAGATTCTCCGTCTGCAGTTGCACGATGAAGTACAGCCTGCCGTCAACCAGCTGCAGGAAGTAGAGCGACAGACGCAAAGCATCCACGAACAGGAAGAAAACATTCTGAAAGCGGAAGCAAACATCAAAAGTCAAGAGTCTGCCATCAGCGAAAGCGAGAAAACTCTCGCCAGTCTGAAGGAAGCAGTAAGCAAGGCACAGGAACAGCTAGAAAAGGCGCTGCCGGTCATCGCTGAAGCAAGGGCGCTGAAAACAAAAATGGAAGCGGCAATGCCGAATCTGAAAGAAAAGAAAGAGGCATTGGAGTTGGCGCAGAAAGAGAATCAATCTGCCCAGAAAGACGTGGAGGAAAACGACCGAAACATCCAAAAATGGGAAACAGAAACGGAGAAAGCGAACCTTGCCCTCAAAGCGACACAGGAAGAGATTGCCAAGCAGAAACAGGTTCTGTACGAAGCGACGCAAGCCGCTGAACAGGCTTGGGAGACGGAAAGAAATAAGACTGCCGGACAGAATATAGAGGAACTGCAGAACAGCAAGACTGTAGCCGACAGAAAACTGCAGGATGTCCAGCAAGCCATCAAGGTTGTGGCTCATCTCGATGCTGCCACAACAGAAAAGCAGAAGAATGAGGAGCGCATTCTGGTCTTGGGCAAGAGAAACGCAGAGATAGATGCAGCCCTGGGCAAGTTGACCATCGAGGCTCTGACCCAAGAGACCCTGACGCTGAGAAATGCCTATACCCTCATGGTGAGTGAGAAATGGGAGATTCATCGTGCCAACCTGACCGAAGGCAAGCCTTGTCCGCTCTGTGGCAGCACGACCCATCCTTATCATACCGACAACAGACAGTTTGAGGAAGCCACCACGGAACTCTCGCAACTTCTGAAAGTCAAGGAGGATCTGCTGAAACTGCAGCAGAAACAGGAGAAGGATCTTTCCGGCGAGAGAAAACAGAACGACGGCGAAGTACAGACGCTCCAGAAACAACAGGAAAAGTTCTCGGGAGAAATAGCAACTTACGAAGAGGATTGGAAGGCGCTCATCGCCCAGTATCCAAAGATTCCGAAGGCTGAGGCAGAACTGAAATCACTCTTGCCTATCTATGAAAACAAGGCGAAAGATGCGACCAGCAAGCTAAGCCAATTTAACAAGATTCAGAAAGAGATAGAATGGCTGACCCAACTCAAGGATAAGGCTGTAAAGGATGAAGCTGCGTATGAAAGCAAGGCTTCAACGATACTGAACAAAGCCCAGGAAAGCGCATCAACCTGCGCCACAAAACTGGCTGAGCAGAAAGCACTTACCAGCAACCTTACTTCACAACAAAAGAGTAAGGAGGAAGCTTATGAGAAAGCTACTCAAGCATGGAATAGCGCCAGGAAGGAAATGGAGGAATGGCAGGAGAAATTCAAGCAGATTCTGAATGGAGAAGAACCAGATGCTGCTGAACAAAGACTGACTGCAGCTAAGGACGAAGCAACAAAAGCAGCAGATGACCAGAACGAGAATATCAACAAACTGAAGGCAGAACTCGCCAACAGTAAAGGTTCGCATCAAACCATGCTGTCACAGAACAAGACAACAAAGGAGACTCTGCAGACGAAGGAAAAGGAACTCGACCTTTGGATTGAGGAATATAACAAGCAGCTTGCAGAAAAGAGCATCGAGCCAAGCCTTATCGACCGAAATACCATCCGGGAGATGCTTCACTCTGCCGAAGACTGGAACGCTATCCGTCGGGAAAAGGACGAAAAGGAGAAAGCCGTGGCTTCGACTACCGCCCTTTACCAGAGCGCAGAAAAGGCACATCAGCAGCACTTGGAACATCAGCCTACCCAAACCCGTGATGCTCTCTTGACCATTCAGCAGGAGTATCAGGAGAGAAGCCAGCGCAACGAACTGATTGCTGCCAACGCCAGGATGCAGAACCATCAGGAAGCCGTAAAACAGTTGGGTGACAAGGCTGAGGCTCTGAAGCTCGTAACACAGGAAAAGGACGACTGGACAGCCATCACAGATGCCATCGGAGCAGACGGAAAGACGCTTCGCAAGATAGCCCAATGCTATACGCTCAGTTTCCTGATAGCGCACGCCAACCAGGAAATCAGAAAGTTCAACAGCCGTTACGAACTGCAGCAGGTAAAGCATTCGCTGGGCATCCGAGTCATCGACCACGACCGTGCCGACGATATCCGAGACACCACCTCCCTATCAGGTGGCGAAACCTTCATCGTAAGTCTGGGCTTAGCCTTGGGCTTGTCGGCATTGTCCTCCCGCAACATCTCCTTCGAGAACCTGTTCATCGATGAAGGCTTCGGAACCCTCGACCCCGATACCCTAGCCACCGTCATCGATTCCCTCGCCATGCTGCAAAGTTCGCAAGGCAAGAAGGTGGGTGTCATCAGTCATACCGACACGATGAGCGAGCGCATCACCACCCAGATAAGGATTATCAAGAATGGCAACTCCGGCAGCAGCCATATCGAGATCTATCCTTAACCCATCGTAATTATACCTTCATAAAATAGTAATTACACCATTATATATAGGGTACACATACATTATCCATCCGTGAACAGGGCATCACCATCGATGTGGCTTACCGCTATTTCGCCACACCGAAACGCAAGTTTATCGTCACAAAACAAATATGCGTTCCTACGGATTCATCTATCCACAGGAACGCATATTCTTTATGATTATCATACGAGATAATCATTCTTTAAACAATTCTATATCATCATACGATATTTAAACCTTATTTCCCTCTTTTGGGAAAACCACGGTTGGCTTGAAGGTCTTAGCCTCCTCAAAGTCCATCAGGGCATAAGCGATGATGATGACGGTATCTCCCACCTGCACCTTGCGGGCTGCAGCACCATTCAGGCAGATACAACCGCTGCCACGCTCACCCTTGATAATATAGGTCTCCAAGCGCTCACCATTGTTGTTATCTACAATCTGAACCTTCTCGCCTGCTATCAGATTAGCAGCGTCCATCAGGTCCTCATCGATGGTGATGCTACCCATATAATTCAGGTTAGCCTCAGTTACTGTCACACAATGGAGCTTACTCTTCAATACTTCTATCTGCATTGTTCTGTTATTACTTGATCTGTTACGGATTAAACTTAATAAAGAATATCTATCGAGGAATTATCCCTTATACTTGATATGGTCGATGAGACGGATAGGAGTCTTACCGCAATAAACGGTGATGCAACCTACCACGTATGCACTATCCTCCCATGAAGAAACATCCTGCAGGCTGTCGCCATCCACAATCTGGAAATACTCTACCTCCAGACCCTCTACAGCATTGATGTCGGCAACCACCTTATCGTGAGTTTCCTGTACGGTATGAGTCTTGGCATACTCCACACTCTCCTTCAGAGCCTTATAGATGTTTGGCGCAATGGCACGCTCATCAGGAGCCAGCAAAGTATTACGGCTGCTCTTAGCCAAACCGTCCTCATCACGGATGATAGGACACTCTACAATCTGAACATCGCTGTTGATGTACTTCACGAGCTGCTTGATGACAGCAATCTGCTGCCAATCCTTCTCACCGAAATAAGCACGGGTTGGTCGAACGATATAGAAAAGACGGCTCACTACCTGACATACACCATTGAAATGACCCGGGCGCTTGGCACCCTCCATCACGGTAGAAACAGGTGGAAACTCAAAGTGGCGTGTATCTGGTGTAGGATACATCTCCTTCACCGATGGTGCAAACACATAGTCAGCACCACAAGCCTCCAAGAGCTTGCAGTCAGCATCGAGGGTACGAGGATAGCGATCCAAGTCACCCTGATCATTAAACTGTGTAGGATTCAGGAACACAGAAACTACAGTCACGCCATTTTCCTTTACACTGCGCTTAACAAGAGAGGCGTGACCCTCATGCAGCGCACCCATAGTTGGCACAAGGCCGATTTCCTTTCCCTCCTTACGACACATGAAGAGTTCGTTCTGGAGGTCAACAATCTTATTGAATACTTTCATCGTCATAATCTGTTTTCGGGTGCAAAATAACAACTTTTTTCTCAAATGAGAAAGAAAAAACCTAAAAATATGCGAATTATTGCCGAAAATAATGAATTTCGGAGAAAAAATGCCCCTATTTGAAGTTTTTTTTGTACCTTTGCACGTAATTCGTAAGAATAAAATTTAAATTTTATGGCAAAAAAAGTATTATTTATCAATCAGGAGATCGACCCATACGTAGCCGAGTCTCACATGTCAATCATGGGACGCGAACTGCCTCAGAAGATGCAGGAAGCAGGTTTTGAGATCCGCACCTTCATGCCTAAGTGGGGCACCATCAACGAGCGTCGCGGACAATTGCACGAGGTCATTCGCCTGTCTGGTATGAACCTTATCATAGATGATACAGACCATCCGCTGATCATCAAGGTTGCATCTATACCAACAACACGACAGCAGATTTATTTCATCGATAATGACGACTATTTCAAGAGCCGTCAGATGGGCACCGATGAAAACGGAAAGGAATATGCCGACAACGGCGAAAGAGCTATCTTCTTCGCACGTGGTGTATTGGAAACCGTAAAGAAGCTCCGCTGGCAGCCTGACGTAATCGTCTGCCAGGGTTGGGCTAGCGCAGTAGTGCCATTCTATGTAAAGACAGCCTACAGCGAAGAGCCTTCATTTGCAGAATCAAAGGTAATTACCGCTCTCTATACCAACGAACTCAAGGGTGAACTGGGTACCAACTTCAAACGTTGCGTTGCCTTCCGCGATGCCAAGTCTGAACTGCTCGACGGCTATCAGGACGACTTTGACTTCATTGAGCTCGGCAAACTCGCCATCGACTATAGCGACGGTGTGGTAGAAGGTGAAGAAGAAGCTACCCAGATTCTCTTTGATTATGCGAAGGAGAAGAACAAGCCTGTACTGACTTATCCGGGAGAAGATATCCAGGAGCCATACGCAGACTTCATCAACAAGGTTTGTCCTGACGCAGAATAAAATTCCGACAACAGAGACACATACATACAAGGATAATGAAAATTTTAAGACTCTTAACAGTATTAGTAATAGCAGCGCTTACTTTCGCTGCATGTGATGATACCACCGAGGGAATCGGTGGTAGCATCACTAATAAGATAGACAACATTAACATTTCCGACTCAGCGTTTAATGTTACCACAAAGTCTATAGTAGCAGGTGCCGTATTGAGCCGCAACAACACGGGACTCATCGGAAAGATGAAAGACCCGGAAACCGGCAACTATGTAAAGGGCGACTACATGACCCAGTTGAGCGTATTGCCTTCTTTCGATGTAGATACAGTTGCCATCAAGCAAGCCAACAACGACTCTATTGAAGCTTATGGTTGCTACTTGTTGATTTCATATAATGCCAACTATGGTGATACTATCGCCCCAATGAAGGTCACAGCCTACGAGATGACCAAGCCAATGGCAGAAGATCAAGAGTACTACTCTGATTATGATGCATTCAAAAACGGCTGGGTAAGCGAAAGCAATCAGCATTGGAGCAGTAATTACAACTTGAGCAACACATCAGATGTAAAGAACTTCCAGATTAGTTTGAACAAGCCATATACCAAAGATGGTAAGACTTATAATAACTACGGCTCATACATTCTGCAGACATACGCAAAGCATCCAGAGTACTTCAAGACCAACTACAAGTTCCTGCACAATGTTTGTCCTGGCTTCTATATCAAGAATGTAGGTGGTACAGGTAACATGGCTAAGATCTGGAATACAGAGCTCATCTTCCAATACAGACGCCAATATACGACCAAGGCAAAAGATGGCGTTACAGATAGTATCATAGTAGATAGCCTCTACAACCGTTTCGATGGAACAGAAGAGGTATTGCAGCTCAACAAGATTGAGAATAAAAACATGGAGCAGTTGGCAAATCAGCAGAAATGGACTTACCTCAAGTCGCCGGCAGGTATCTTCACCGAGGTTACCCTCCCTATCGAAGATATCATGAAGGGACATGAGAAGGATACGCTCAACACAGCAACCATCTCTTTCCCACGACTCAACAATGCAGACGAAGACAACCCATACAACTTTGCTACACCAAGCACCATCCTGATGGTGCAGAAAGACAGTTTGCAGTCGTTCTTCGAAAAGAGCAAGTTGGCTGACAACCGTACTTCTTATACGGCAAGCTACAGCAGTACCGGCACCTACAAGAATGCTTATACATTCCAGAACATCGCCAACCTGGTTTCTGCCATGTATAAGAACAAGGGCAAGGGGGAAAACTGGAATAAAGTAGTACTGGTTCCTGTAAACGTCATCACAACCACACAGGGCTATACTACCGTCATCTCCAAGATTAATCACGATATGTCACTCGCTTCTACCCGACTCATCGTGGGTACGGATGATCCTGACAAGGATTATACCAAAGACAAGAAGACTGGTAAGAAGGTGGCATCTGGTCCGATCCGAATCAAGGTGATTTACAGTAAGTTTAAAGAAGAATAAGCATTCATAACGCAAAGTAAAAAAGGAAACGAAACATGGCAGATAATTTTTTGGAGCGTCATCGCGAAGAATACGAGATACGCAAGGCTGCATGGCTCAAGAAGAAGAAACTATTCATAAAGTCAGGCAAGAAACAGAAGCCCCAGACACAGATGCCACGTCCTGAAGACGAAGCGTTATAAACACGACAATATTCAGAATCCTGAGAAAGAGGGTGTATCATAAAGCATTTGATTGTTTATGATACACCCTCTTTAACTTTGCCGGTTAATCCTTAAAAACCGCCGCATAAGTACAATAAAAGCCATTTAATACAAAATAAAGCAAAATTAATTTGGAGTTTTCCCATTTTTTTTATATCTTTGCATTGTGAACTTAAAAGTATTAAATATTAAATAGACAAAAAGCAATAAAATAAAAATAATCAAGATATTAGTAGAGATACTGGTCTATGGGTTTAACTTTTCTAAGAACTTGCATTTAAGAATACAAGATATTTGCAGGATACAAGTTACTTGCAATATATGAGATACTTGGTTTATGTTTATAGATAACGGAGAATTTAATCTCTTAAAGTATTTGTTTTTAAGTTTAAACAAAAATGCTAAAGTTAGATGTTAGTAATATAAGTCCCCGTAGTGACCGTGAGGCTACTGCGGGGACGCTTTTTCAATTTATAGTATATAGAAACAAAAAGGGCAAGACCAGAGATGGCCTTGCCCAATCTATTTTTATAACTCTTTATCTATATTATAAGATTCTACCTGTAAGAGAGAACTTCAAAACAGGATAAACCTATAAATATAAACATCAGACTACTGAACTTAATCTACTACCGTAAACTTGGCATATTTCAGCAAAAGCTGTTTGGTACCAGAATGAACGAACTCTACTGTAGCCTTCGTATTCTCACCAGTTCCCTCAATCTTCAATACCGTTCCCCGTCCAAAACGCTGATGCTCAATCTTCATTCCCTCCTGCAAACCGCAAGAAGAACTGCCAGCAGATGAAGCTGCAGAAGAAGAAACTGATGATGCAGCAGATCCAGTACCGCAAGAAGCAGGATGAGAAGAATGCGTCTCCATGTAACGTTTAGCTGCATTCAGCGCTCTAACAGACTTGAAATTACCTTCAGAGAGAGATGAGCGTCCGGAAACAGACGAGCGTCCGGAAGTATGTGAAGTCTCCGGTTCATCATCAAAGAGTGAAGGCTTAGGATCTGCCACAAACTGAGATGCTACCGGTTTGGAATTCTGATACCTGCTACTGTATCTAGGCTGCTCAGCATCCTCCCACGGTCTGCGAGAACGTTGCGCTCTCGCCCACTCCGGCTGGTCAGACATCGAATCAGCTCTAGAACCAAACATCGAACCAGACCTTGAACCAAGCCTTGATTCAGACATAGAGCCAAACAAGCTTCCACCAGCCTCATCCTGGCAATCAATCAACTTGCCGTCAATCTCATCGATAAACCGACTCGGATTATCAAACTCCATCTTGCCATATCGCCAGCGGTTCTTGGCGTTCGTCAGGATACAATGTTTCTCAGCTCGCGTAATGGCTACGTAAAGCAATCTCCGTTCCTCCTCCAGTTCTCTGAGCGAAGCTGCAGAAAGCGGACTCGGGAAGATATTCTCTTCCAAACCAACCACGAAAACCGTAGGAAACTCCAGACCCTTGGCAGCATGAACCGTCATCAGAGAAACACGAGGTTCATCCTTATCACCATCGCTGTCTGCATCGGTAAGCAGCGCCACATCCTGCAGATAATCCTGCAGGAAGAGTTCATCAAACCTACCCTCTTCACGGCGTTCCTCCACAAAAGCCGACATACCGCTCAAGAATTCCTCCAGGTTCTCCTGACGTGCCAGATCATCGGCATCCTTGCCCGACATGATATCCTGACTGATACCACTCTCCTTGATAATGGCATCACCCAATTCATAGACATCCGTAGTTTGAGCCCGTTCGATAAACGAAGAAATCAGCAATCTGAAGGTTTCCAGCTTGTTCATCGCACCCTTGTTAACCGCCAGTCCATATCGCTCAGGGGCACCGATTACCTCCCAGAAACTCATCTGGTTCTGATGGGCACAGTCAGCAATCTTCAGCACCGTAGTAGCCCCTATTCCTCGTGCCGGATAGTTGATGATACGCTTGATAGCCTCTTCATCATCCGGATTCGCCACCAGACGGAAATAAGCAATAATATCCTTAATTTCCTTGCGCTGGTAGAAACTCAGTCCGCCATAAATGCGATAAGGAATACCCTGCTTTCTGAACTCCTCCTCGAAGCTGCGACTCTGGGCATTGGTACGATAGAGAATGGCAAAATCACTATACTGGCAGCCATCCTCGCGCCGGATACGCTTCACGTCCTTCGCCACAATCGCCGCCTCTTCCTTGTCGCTGTAAGCAGGCTTATACTGAATCTTCTCACCCTTCGCATTCTCGCTGAACACATCCTTAGGAATCTGGTTGCGGTTATGCTTGATCAGACTGTTAGCCGCCTCAACGATGGTCTGGGTAGAGCGGTAGTTCTGCTCCAGTTTGAAGAGACGCGTTCCCTGAAACTGGCGCTGATAGTTGAGAATATTATCGATATTGGCACCGCGGAAACTATAGATACTCTGCGAGTCATCACCCACGGCACAAACACGCTGCTTCTCCTGACAGAGTTGCATGACGATAGACATCTGAACGTGATTGGTATCCTGATACTCATCCACCAGGACATAATCGAAGCGGACGGCATATTTGTGGCGAATATCCTCATACTCCCTGAAGAGCTGATAGGTAAGCGTCAGCAAATCATCGAAATCCATCGCATTGGCCTGCTTGCAACGCTGCACGTAAGCCACGAAAATCTTACCAACCTCAGGCATCTGCGCACGCTTGTTCTGCTCGAAGATAGCCGCATCGCTCTCATAAGCCGCAGCACTCATCAGGTTGTTCTTCGCCATCGAAATCTTGGCATGAACGGCAGCAGGCTTATACTTCTTATCATCCAGCCCCATCTCCTTCACTATCGCCTTGATCAGCGAGCGCGAGTCACTTTCGTCATAAATGGTAAAGTTGTTGTTGAAGCCGATATGCTCGGCCTCCGCTCTCAGGATTCGGGAGAAGATGCTGTGGAAGGTACCCATATAGAGATGCTGGGCGAGATCATTTCCCACCAGTTTTCCGATACGTTCCTTCATCTCTCTTGCCGCCTTATTGGTAAAGGTGAGCGCCATGATGCTCCAGGGTTTCATGCCCTGGCTCAGGAGATAAGCTATTTTATATGTTAGCACACGCGTTTTACCCGAACCTGCACCGGCTATCACCAGCGAAGGTCCGTCAATATATTCTACCGCAGCACGCTGCGCTTCGTTCAAGTCTTTCAGTAAATCCATGAATCAATATTTGAGGCAAAAAACTATTTTAAGGTCACCCCTATCAACTATAAACTATAAACTATCAACTAAATATTACTTTCCCCTATATCCTCCCACAGCCGTGCCCGGGTCGAAATCTTCGCCCTCACGAGGGAAGGTTGGGATAAATCTCATCTGATGTTCTATCTGTCGCTGGCGCTTCTTCATATAAGCGCTAGGATGCAGCGAACTGAATTTGCGCGGATTAGGAAGTGTAGCTGCTATCAGCGCACACTCGCCACGAAACAGATCTTTCGCTTTCTTGTCGAAATGATATTCTGCAACCGCATCCACACCATAGATACCCGGTCCCATCTCAATGCTGTTGAGATAAACCTCCATGATGCGCTGCTTGCTCCACATCATTTCGATGAGGAAGGTAAAGTAGACCTCAAATCCCTTGCGGGTCCATGAACGGCCAGGCCACAGGAAGACATTCTTAGCGGTCTGCTGACTGATGGTACTGGCTCCATGCACCTTTCCACCACGTGCATTATTCTTCGCCGCACTCTCGATGGCATTGAAGTCGAAACCGTGATGTTTCAGAAATCTCGCATCTTCGCTCGCCATCACCGCCACAGGCATGTGAGGCGAAATCTTATCCATCGAAACCCAATGATGATGCAGGGTAATACTCTCGCCATCAGCTACTTGCTGAAAGCATCGGATAAACATCAGAGGAGTGACATACACAGGAATGAATCTATATGCCACTACAGCAAGAATGGTGGTACTGAAAAACAGCACCACCACCCATTTTACTATATTCTTGATTTTATTCAAAATCATCTATTTATTTTTTCCCTTCCGGGAGCATGAAAGTTATTACTTCAATGTACCGTTGTTGGCTGCGTTAACCATAGCCTGGCTAGCATACATGTAAACCTCTACACGACGGTTCTGGGCACAAGCAGCAGTAGTATTCACTACAGGGTTAGCAGAACCAAAACCCTGAACATTCTTTACCTGACGGCTGGTAACACCGCAAGAAGCAAGATAGTTGTAAACTGCCTCAGCACGCTTCTGGCTCAATGGCAAGTTGATACCGTCATTACCTGTAGCATCGGTATAACCCTGAATAGAAACCTCGCAGTCGGTATTGTTCTTCAATACACCGGCAAACTGAGCCAAATCAGTCTTTGCGCTGCTGCTGAGAGTAGAACCGTTAGTTGGGAAGAGGATACCAGAAGCAAATGTTACCTTAACGGCAGACAAGCCATTGGCATCTGTTACAGTCTCAACCTGTGCATTCTTCACCCGTTCAGCCTCAGCCTTCACCTTATCCATGTGCTTTCCGATGAGGTTACCAGCACCGCCACCAACAGCTGCACCGATAGCAGCACCAACAAGTGCACCTGTACCACGATGGCTATTGTTGAGCAATCCACCAACGATAGCACCCAGAGCTGCACCAGAACCGGCACCTACAGCTGTACCTGTCTTCTGATTGGTTCCACAACTTGAGAAAAGCAAGCACAAAGAGAGGCCTGCAACTGCAAAATTAGTCTTTTTCATTTTAAAATCTCCTATATTTATGTTATTTAATTGCAAAGATAACTCTTTTTTCTCCATAATGGAGAGTTTTCTAATATTTTTTTGTATTTTTGCATGCAAATTTAAGGGTATTTGTCGAAATAGAGCTAGGAAATCACCTATTTGGGGGTGGAAAATCCCTAAAAGTAGGATTTCAGACACCTGCAGACAGATGAACTGCCGTCAGCAGATGATGAAGGCTCATGCTTATACCTTAATATATAAGTAACAGAAGAAATAAAAAACAAAATAAATAGAAAAAAGCAATATGGCTAAAGAACTCAAGAATTTAACCAAGCGCGCTGACAACTACAGTCAGTGGTACAATGATTTGGTAGTAAAGGCTGATCTCGCTGAGTTGTCACCAGTTCGTGGTTGTATGATTATCAAACCATACGGTTACGCTATCTGGGAGAAGATGCAGCAGCAGCTCGACAAGATGTTTAAGCAGACAGGTGTACAGAACGCATACTTCCCTCTCCTCATCCCGAAGAGTTTCTTCTCTCGTGAGGCTGAGCACGTGGCAGGTTTCGCCAAGGAGTGTGCCGTAGTTACCCACTACCGCCTCCGTTCTACAGAGGATGGCAAAGAGGTTGAGGTTGATCCTAACGCAAAGCTCGATGAGGAGCTCATCATCCGTCCTACTTCTGAGACCATCATCTGGAACACCTATAAGAACTGGATCCATTCATGGCGTGATCTCCCTATCCTCTGCAACCAGTGGTGTAACGTAATGCGTTGGGAGATGCGTACCCGTCCGTTCCTCCGTACTTCTGAGTTCCTCTGGCAGGAGGGTCATACCGCTCATGCCACCAAGGAAGAGGCTGAGGCAAAGGCTCAGGAGATGCTCAAGGTTTACGCAGAGTTTGCAGAGAACTACATGGGCGTTCCTGTATTGCAGGGTGTGAAGAGTGAGACTGAGCGTTTCGCAGGTGCTCTCAACACCTATACCATCGAGGCAATGATGCAGGATGGCAAGGCGCTGCAGAGCGGTACTTCTCACTTCCTGGGTCAGAACTTCGCAAAGAGCTTCGATGTTACCTACTTGAACAAGGAGAACAAGCCTGAGTACGTATGGGCTACTTCATGGGGTGTTTCTACCCGACTGATGGGTGCCCTCATCATGGTTCACAGCGATGACAATGGTCTAGTATTGCCTCCAAAGCTGGCTCCTATCCAGGTGGTTATCGTTCCTATCAACAAGGGCGACGAGCAGTTGGCGCAGATTACTGCTAAGTTGCAGCCTGTCATCGACCAGCTCCGCGAGTTGGGCATCACCGTGAAGTATGATGACAACCCTGCCAAGCGTCCTGGCTTCAAGTTCGCTGACTATGAGTTGAAGGGTGTTCCTGTACGTCTGGCTATGGGTGGCCGTGACTTGGAGAACAACACCATCGAGATTATGCGTCGTGATACCTTGGAGAAGGAGAACGTAAGCTTCGACGGTATCGTTGAGCGCGTAAAGAATATGTTGGAAGACATCCAGAAGAATATCTTCGAGAAGGCTCGTGCTTACCGTGATGCTCACGTTTACGAGTGCGACAACTACGAGGAGTTCAAGGAGCGTGTGAAGGACGGTGGTTTCTTCCTCTGCCATTGGGACGGTACAGCCGAGACCGAGGCTAAGATTAAGGAAGAGACTCAGGCTACCATCCGTTGCGTGCCTTTCGCTTACGAGCAGACTCCAGGTGTAGATATGGTAAGCGGCAAGCCAGCCGTAGCCCGTGTCATCATCGCAAGAAGTTATTAATCATCCCCGGTGTCGGGAGTTCATCCTGACACCATAATATATTTAATATGAGGCAGTTGATACTATACATCCTTTTTCTGGTGTCCATGGTCTTCTCAGGCTATGGAGAGGTATCTGCTGCCTCTATTTCTTTTACACCCGAGGATTCTTATACCGAAGATGCAAGCCATAAGAAAGATGGTTTGGCGAAGGTTGAGTATGACAAGAGCCAGCCTGAGGCACAGCTTGAAAACGCCTCACAGCTTGCTTACCGCATCTGTAGCAGCCGTCCGCAGCGCTTATTGCCAAGTGGCAACATGCACAACAGTCAGACTGCCAGTAGATTGCTTACAAATAGAATCCGTTATTTATCATCCCTTTTATCAGCTATAGAAGGTGGCATGGAGCCTTTCCGACAGGAAACTGCCCCAATCCACTTTGAGGTCGCCAGCAAGTATTATGTCATTTGCCTGCGACATCTGCTCTGTTAGTGCTTATTCTTTTCTCTTTTTAAAATTTCATATAGGTTTATCGCATCTTTCCTAAGATTTGCGATAAGACTGGTTACACCCCTATTCAAAACAAAAAACAGTTCAATATATATTTTTCAAGAATTAAGAATAAGCAAATAACAGTATAAAATTATGGCAAAGATTAATCATTTAGAGATGGGTGCTGATGTTTTGGCACTCCAGGATGTACAGGTAAAGAAAGGTTTCATGGGTTTGACTGTCAAGCTCATCTATCAACCTACCAACAGTGTGATTAAGATAAAAGAGAAGGAATATTCTGCAGAGGATGGAAGAAAGCTTGAGAACATCCTCAGCGCACCCCCAAAGGATGTAGAAACAGCAATCAGCAAATTCCCTGTTTCTGCAATCAGTATGGGTAATATGAAGTTACAGGCTTGCATCTCTGACGACCACCAGTTTGTTGCCACACAGCTTCTTGCCTTCAAGGATTTCGGTTACAAGCCAGTTACAGAGATGAAGACCTATACAGGAAAGACAGCCGAGGCTTTCGCTCAGTTGTTTTAGTTATATCACAGTTTCGGGACAGGGGACAGCACAATTCCTCTGTCCCTTTTTTATTTTATAGGTATAGGATGAAATCTTTATTTGAAAGAAGGCGGTTCATTCCCCTCTTCCCAATTACGATAATGCTTAGGCGACAGACCGGTATGTTTCTTGAAGAAGGTTCCGAAGGCTGAAGCATTGGGAAAACTGAGTTCATTGGCTATCTGCTGTATCGTCTTCGTGGTGTTCTTCATCAGATAGATACTGCGACGGATCATCGCCTTGAAAAGCAACTGCTGGACCGTCTGACCGCAAACTGACTTGACCAGTACCGACAGATATTTCGGTGTAAGACAAAGTTCGTCTGCATAGAAAGCCACACTGCGCTCACGCATATAATTCTTCTCTATCAGCAGCACCAGCGACTCAAAGATGGCTATCTTCCTCTCCATCTCCTTGCCGGCAGCCTTGAACGATGCCGAGAAGATGCTGCACAACCGGTACGTAACAGCCATCAGCAACAGTTTCTGCTCATGCACACAATAGGCATCCAGTTCACCACTCTTCTCTTTTTCCTGCTCCAGCTTCCTCAGCATCAGGGCATAAGAAGTGAGCATATCCTCATAACCCGTCGTCCTGACATGACAGGGTTTGGGATAAATCGTAGCATAAAGACGCATGGTAACCACGGTATTGCCCAACATGTGACGAATCTGTTCAGCACGGTAAAAAAGAAGGGTATATTTAAGGTTCTTGCCCGCTTCCTGCACATGAAACATCACTCCTTTGGAGAGGAAAACGGTTTCACCCTCAGATGCAACAAAGGATGTTCCGTCTACGCAGAAACGGAACATCCCCTGATGACAGATTACGATTCCGACATAGTCGGAGTAGAAAGGCTGCATCAACAGCTGAGGAAACTCATGAGCCTCATATATGATGATATTATCTGTTATTTTCATGATGAATATGGGTCTGTTATCTTCAGATTTAACTGCGAAGATAACAAAAATATCCATTCATCAGATGAGCAGCCTGTATCTTTTATGATATTTTAGCACTCCCCTACCTTCTTCCCAGGGATTTCACATCTACATTCTTCAGCAGATACTCACGCGTCAGTTCCCCGATATTGCGCTTGCGCCAAGGGAGAACGAGCATCAGTCCGGCACATAGCAGACAGCCGTAGAAGGTCCAGCCTGCCATCTCCTTAATACTCACCAGCGTGGCCTGTACCTGTACCTTTCCCTTCGTACTCATGGCAGCCATATTCTGCGCCTCGGTTACACTCTTGCCCTGATATTGCATGCCTCTCACCGTCTGGTCGTAAGTCTTCGCCGTCTCGATGCTCGTGCGATCGTAATCCTGGGCAAAGCGGGTTACATAATACTGCTGTCTGTGCTGCAGCACATTGGTATAGAGCGCCGAGCCGATGCAAGGGGCAATGACCATACGAACGGTAAGCATGATGCAAACCCAGGTTGACATGAAGCGGTAAGGCATGCGCTGGTTGGCTATCGTGGAGATGAGCGAATAGAGCAGCATCATTCCCGTAGAACGGATGATGATAGGCCATTTCATACGCTCATACATGCCGTCGTTCTGTACTTCGAAATACATGTACAGCGCATAGGCTCCGATAAAGAGGAAGCCCAGACAGTACATCCACTTCAGGTGAACATTCTTGGCTCTGGCGATGACGGCAAATATCAGTCCCACGGTATAGCCCACCATCACCCAGTTGCCCAAGGTGGCGTTCTGCCAGTTGTCTATCTTCATGCTCACATTGGTGAACACATTGACAAACATGGCACTCGAATTGCAGACCATCAGCAGGAAGAAGAGCAGGATACCGTAGTTGATGACCCTGAGCTGGAACACCTCCATGATGAAATAAGGTGAACGCCTCGTCTTCTCCAGATAGATGAACAGAGCGGTAAAGATAAGACAGACCACCGAAGAGAAACGGATGGTAGGATCATCAAACCAGTCGAGCGTCTTGCCGAAAACCATGACATAAGCAAACGAACAGAGCATGATACTGAACACCGTAACATTGCCAAACTTCGACATCGTTATCGGGAACTTAGGCATCGGATACTCATGATAAGGCATGGTGAAGAACACGATGATGATGCCTGCCAGCATGAATGCCATCATGAAATGATAAACATACTGCCACTCATAGGCATAGGCAAGCCATGCCGTTAGCCAGGTTCCCAACTGTCCGATAATCATGAAGAAGAGATAGATGACCGGCTGCGAAACCATCTTCTCCGAATCTACCGCATCCCATGCTTCCTCGGTAGTAGGCTCACATCCCGGCGTGATATTCCTCGTAGCCTCTATTCCGAAACCATATCTGATGAGCACGAAGAGATGCGCCATCAGCAGCGTCTGACGGACAAAACCCATCAGCAGACTGCACAGTCCGAGTATGAACAGCGAGTCGGTCTGGGCACACACGAAACTGAGGATAAAGAGAATGGAGAAGCCCACGATACACATCATCTTCTCTCTACGGATGCACACCAGATCATAGAAGAACGGCGAGAAAGCCGCCATTCCTATTGAGGTGCAGAAGCCCGCAAAGGCGATGTATTCCGACTGGATGCCGAGCCCGCTCATCATCTCGCCGCTGTTGGCAGAATAGACACCACTCATCGTAATCATCGGCACGAAGAGGATGATCATGAAGATGATGCCGAGCGGTTTGGGTACCCAATCATAAAACGGATAATTCTTATATTCTTCTTCCATATATTACTTCTTTTCCATCTAGCTGTTTTTACTTTCTCTCAGCCTTGACAACCACCATCATGCCGGCAGCAAGATGCTCATTATCCTCTTTGCTGAGGTTGTTGAAATCGATTCTTACAGGCACACGCTGCTGAATCTTGACAAAGTTTCCAGCCGAATTGTCTGTTGGTACCAGCGAATATTTCGAACCGGTAGCACCAGAAATGGCGGTCACCGTACCCTCAAACTCCTTGTTACTGATGGCATCTACGGTCATACGCACCTTCTGTCCTACATAGAGATTCTCTATCTGGGTTTCCTTATAGTTGGCAATCACCCATTTGTTGTTGGTTGGAATGATGTAGGTAATGGTGGTTCCTGCATTCACCATCTGTCCCTCCTCGATAGAGCGGCGACCCAGTTTACCATCACAAGGAGCCACTACCACACAGTAAGAGAGATTCAGCTTTGCCATCTCTACGGCAGCCTCGGCACGCTCGATGGAGGCAGCCACATTCTGCTTGCGGGTAGTTACCTCGTTTACTCCCTTATAGGCAGCAGCCTGCTGCTTCTTTACCCCTTCGAGTTTCTTCTTGGTAGCAGCATATTCCACCTCCAGCTGTTCGAGCTGGATAGGAGTAGCTGCCTTCTTTTCTACCAGGTTGCGATAGCGTTCGCAGTCCTTGGCAAGTTTGGCAAGTCGTACATTTATTTCATCGATAGATGCCTGATAGATAGAAGCTGATGTCTCGGTGGTCTGCTCTGTAGCGTTGATGACATTGGCTCCAGCCTTGGCATCCTTGAGGGCTGCTTCAGCCTCCATCAGACGGATACGATACTCCCGGTCGTCGAGCACAAGGAGGGTATCTCCCTTGTGTACTTCCTGATGTTCTCTGAAGCATACCTTGGCGATATAGCCGGATGCACGGAGATTAACCGGTGAGATATATTGCTCTATCTGAGCATCATTGCTCGTTTCGTTAGAGTTATAATCGAGGAAGAGGCATACGATTTTCCAGAGTCCGAAAGCCAGGATAGCAACACCTATCAGACTGGCAACAATCTGTCTTACGCGCTGTTTCTTGAGTTTCTTCCTGGTTTCTTCGTGAGATACCTGTGTAGCCTCTGATGTTTCTACATTTTTATTTTCGTTCTGTTCCATAGTTATATTGTAATTTGGAATCAGGGAATATGAAGTAAACTTTTTTACATCCCGTTTTCCTGTTTATATTTTATTTTTTAATGATTTATTCTTCTCTGTTATTTAGCAACCGAAATCTGGTTGAGCTGTCCAGTCAACTTGAGCAGCGAGAGATTGGCAACCTTGTAGCGATAGTAGGCTGTGAGATAATTGTTCATCGCCTCACTCATGCGCATCTCGTCCTGCAGCACCGCTGTCATCGAAGCCACACCCTCCTTATACTGGTCGGCTGTTACGTTGTAAACATCCTGAGCCATGGTATAATTATCAAACTGCTTCTTGTAGTTGCGCTGACTGTTGTTCACCTCGCTCACCGCATTCATATAGTTTGCTTGCAGTCCCTTCAGGGCGTCCTCGTAACCTATGCGTGCATTCTCCTCCTCTATCTTCGCCTTTCTGATTTTAGAACGCTTTTCAAAACCATCGAATACAGGCACTCTCAGTTGAATGCCCAGACCATTGGAACCATACCAGTGGTTCGACTCGCCCGAATGAATCCAGTGATCTATCCTATCGGTAAAGGCAGAATACATCAGGGTTCCGGTCAGCGAGAGCGATGGCAGATAACCGTCCTTGGCTAGTTTGGTCTGCTTCTTCGTGAGTTGTTTCTTCTGTTCCAGCAACTGGAGTTCGTAGAGTCCCGTATCCAGTCCGTCAGCCTTCACCATCTCAATCTTTCCCGGATCTACGGCTGTCACCTTCATCTCCTTCTCGGCAGGATAATCTATCACATACTTGAGCATGGTATACTGCTGTTCGAGCATGGCGATGGCGTTATCGCGCTGCACGGTGAGGTTCTCGATATTGAGATTCACTCGCTTCAGATCGACCTCCAGACTCATCTGGTTATCATAGAAAGCCTGGGTGATGTTTCTGAGTTCTACCAGTCGCTTGATGTTGTCATCCGTCAGACGAATCTGCTCAGATGTGTTCTGCGCCATGTAATACATCTTGGCAGTCTGCACGATGAGGTCTTCACGCGCCTTCTCATAAGAGAGCTGATTGAGCTTATCGGCAATCTTGGTGATGTCGATGGCGGTAAGAATCATCTGGTTATACAGCGGCATCTGCAATTGTACACCCGCCGATGCATTATACTGCAACGTCTTGGTTACATTATAAGGCTTGCCGTAAGCCGAGCCGTCGGTAACCGAAACAGGCGGCGTAAAGTTGTCGTTGAGCTGTGCCACCGCATTGATCTGCGGATAGAGTTTAGCCTGATTTTCGCTGATAGCGTACTTTCCCTTAGCTATTTCGTTTCGGCTGCTCTGGAGCGACAGGTTATTATCCACTGCCATCTGCAGGCACTGGCTGAGCGTAAGCGTCTCCTGTGCGTCAAGTGTATGGAAAGCTCCGAGCGCGAAACATAAGATGATTATTTTCTTCATTTCTTCTTAATGATTTCTATTGATTTACGTTTCATTTATTATCTGGGTGCAAAGGTACGGCTTTTCGGTGATAAATGACTATTCACATCTTATCACAATATGTTCAAAATTTCCGAAAATAACAGGATATGGTTCAGTATCAGCCTCATCGGCCTACTGGCTTTCAGCTATGCGCTTCTCCAGAACCTTCTTCAGGTTATCAGCAGAGCCCATTCCCAACTTCTTTCTGATGTTGGCCCGCTGGGTAGTGATGTTCGATTCCGACTTGTTGAGCAGCGTGCAAATCTCACTCAGCTTTCTGTTCTGCAGGATAAGGTAACAGATTTCCTGTTCAGAGGCACTCAACTCGGGAAAGACGCGTTCTATGTTCTGTTTGCTCAATTCGCGGGTCTGGAGATATTGCATCACATTGTCTATTACATTCTTCTGCGAAGCCTCACCCAGAAGATCCAGCAAATGCGCGGTAAGTTTAACATCATGCCTTTCCTTCGCCAGAGCCACGTATGCCTTAATCTGCTTTTTGTTTATCTTCAGCACCTGGAGCAGTTCTTCCTCATCACGCTGCAACGTTCTGTTCGCATTGACAAGATACTCACCGTTTCTGGCAACAGCCAGACTCAGCACGCTGATAAAAAGCAATATGAGCATCATCATGAAGAAATAATCCATGAGCGATTCATCCCCCGTTACAATCACACTCAATATATAAACCCCAAAAGCTATTCCCACCAGCCAGCGTGTGAGACGCGCCTGATAAGCCGCCAGCGAGAAAAACATGTTGCCTGAAAGGATAAGCATATTGATGAGAATCACCATTCTGTTATCTTTCAGCGTAGGCATAAAGGCACTATAGAGGATATCAGCTCCGATAAAGCACTGGGTGGCGATAGCGATACAAACGATAGCCCTCACCATTGGGATTTTCCCGAAGAGATAAGCCATGAAGGAGGATAACACGACAATCAGAAAAACGATGTTAGACACGGTAAAAAACGAATCAAAGGCTCCAGACAAGCCCAGGATATTTGACAGGATGCCCAAAGAGAGCATCACGGAGAAACACACAAGGATAGCTTGACGTTGGCGGTCCAAGTAATTAGATTCTCTCTTCAGGAAAGAGAACCCTAACTGATGTATCTTAGATTTCTTTGCGTTCTTTTCTTTCATATTCATAATGGATAGATAAATTATTTCGTATTGACAGATGAGGCAGGTTTGCCCTGACTGACGAATCATTTTGCACAGACAGACGAATCGCTTTTTCTTCTTGCAAAAATAATAAAAAAGATTGGTTTTGATGTATTTTGAGGGATATTTTTTTATAATTCCAGAAAAATCAGCATTTTTCAGTGTACTTTTCTCCCTACCGAGAGTGGTTTTCCATTACTTTTGCATTTGAAAATTCAAATCATTTATCAATCATTTAATACTAATTACGTATGAAAAAGAATATCACTTTCAACAGTAAGCACATACAATGGTTTCTGTTTTTATGCTTAAGTTTCAGCATCACATTCTGTATGTTTCTGCTATCTTCGTGCAGCGATGATGACCATGGAGAAGTAAACAATCAGGCACACTATCAGGACGTACCAGCCAGTCTGCTGACCGATGCCAAGAAACTGGAGATGGTCCGGTCCATCCAGGACTTGAAAGACGGAAGATTCTTCTATCTTGACTATACGGAGGATTACAAACTCTCTACCATATCAGGCTATAATCTTACCGACAACACCCAACTGATTGGTGCCGTATTGAAAACCCTCTGCGACAAAACACCATCCTGGCTCAAGGCAAAAGTCAAGCTGGATGCCGGCTGCAGTGCCTTTGCTGTTACGACACCAGATACTGGTGATTATCTGATGGGGCGCAACTTTGACTACTCTCACGATAATGAACCGATTGCAGCAGCCCTGGTTCGCACGGCTCCAGAAGGTGGACTGAAATCCATCAGCATGGTGGATGCCTACTGGATAGGTTACCGGCAGGATCTCTGGCATTACATTCTATATAACAAGGAACAGTTTGAGAAACATAAGACGCAAGACCTTTCCTATATCATGGCATTCCCATATCTTCTGATGGACGGCATGAACGAGGCAGGCTTTGCCGTATCCGTACTCCATCTCGACGGCAAGCCAACCCAGCAGGCAAGCACGGGCAAGAAACTGACTACAACCCTGGCCTTACGCATGATGCTGGATCATGCAAGAACGGTAGATGAAGCTCTCAAGATTCTGGACGGATATGACCTCTGGATACCGGATAATGACGGCAACTATCATTTCTACATGGCAGATGCCACGGGCCGTTATGCCATCGTAGAATTCGTATATGACAAGGATCACCAAAGCAAGATTTACATCGACGATGAATATACGGGTGAAGACGGAAAGACTCATTTCAAATATCCTGACGTATTGCCAAACACCCGCGAGGTGATAGAAAAGCGCTATGCCAGCAACTTCTATGTATCTGAAACCATGGCATGTTCAGATAAAGGTCCGAAACTCTCGAACCACGGCAAGACCCGCTACGACATGATGGAATTCGTCATCAAGCAGAACAGTAACCAGTTGTCAGAGGAAGGAGCCATGAATCTGCTCAATGGTGTGAGTCAGGCAGAAACTCCAGGCAATCCAACGAGCCATACCCAGTGGTCGGTGGTATACAATCTCTCCCAGCGCAAGGCAACCGTCTGCGTGAACAGAGATTACAAGAACAAGTTTACGTTCTATGCAAAATAACACATTAACTGATAAATGGACAAGATTATGAAAAAAGTAACATTATTTTTAAACAAGGCTACTTACTTGGTGATGCTTCTCATAGCTTCGCTGACTATGTTTACAGGCTGTTCGGATGATGACAAAACGTCTTCGGCGGAAAACTTTCCACCATCAGATGAAGAAACCCATTTCAACAGCGCTATAACTGGTGTTCAATATAAGGGCAATACTGTAATGCTGGGATTGAGCGAAAAGGCTGAAATGAGGAAAGCCTGTGAACTCCTCTTCCCTAACAGACAAGCCACGGTTTCGGAATCAACCGACCTGCTGATTATCCCTGCCGGGGATAAATACCAGAAGGAAGCTGAGCAAGTTATGGAGCAGGGCGGAATTGTAGCAACCTACCAGCCTTCTGATGATATTCTGCTATCGGCTACGGACGGTCAGGGGTATAGCTACAAGGTATATGAACCTAACCAGGACGAGGTATTCGTTGACAACAGCCAGGAAGCGGCTGAAACCCAATCATATACCAATCTGTTTGATGACGTGGAATGGAATCAGCCAGAACTACAGGAAGAAGACCTGAATAATGACGGCTCCGGTGATGAGATGGCCGACTTGGATGCTGTAGATCCGGAACTTGGGGACAACGACATCTATACCTATCTGAACGGATGGGTAGCAGATATGAACAAATACGAAGAAAAGAAAGTAGAAAATTCAAATGGTGATGATGACCTCAGCAAGGATTTTACCCAGTACCATTATGGTAAGACTTTTACTTATAATGACAAAAAGGAAGTTCGCCATCTGGCATTGTCGAAACGGGATTATATCGAAGGCAGCGGAGCCATCAATGTTTCGTTTGACATCTATCAGGTTCATTGCTATGATGGCCAGGCAGGTTCGGGCGATTACTATATAGTGAACATGTCGTCAAGCGTAAGCAATAATGACATGTACAAGGGTAGATGGTGGAACAGACACGGAGGTTCGTATGTACGTATTTGCGGTTTCTACGGCAAAGCATTCGCCATGGAATGTATCCCGTTGAAATGTGAGACAAAGAATGGCAAAAAGGTATATACGGAATTGGGTACAGACGATATATTTTTTACAGCGAGCGGAACACCTAGTCCACAAACAACAATTAACCAGGTTACCTATACCTCTTCACATACTCGTGGTGTAGAAGCTGGGGTATCCGTAGCAGCAGGAGTAAAGGGAGACATGCCATATGCTGAAAAAAAATACAACCTGAAGGCAGCATGGTCATGGACTCACTCCAAGACCTATACCATTAACGACATGGACATCAAGAATACGCAGAGGAAGAACATTGCAGCCTATGAGCTGGTATTCAAGAACCTGCCATATTTCAGATGGCAAAGTTACCGTGGATTTGAGGAAGGAAATTCCAACATATATAGAGCTACTGCCGAAGTGAATGCTGCATGGGCATGGTATATGCCAAAAATGAAAGACAATTCGGATGAATCGCCTATAGACATCAGGTTTATCGCTAGGCCAACCTATGGTGCCATGAGTTTTGTCTCATCCAAAAAAGATCTTCATACATTCACCTATACAGACATAGGTAATGTTAATTACGTCATCGACCTGCAACCTTTCACACGAGATCGCTATGCACCGCTTCAGTTCACAAACAATCTGAACGACAAAGTTGCCATCTCAAACATTGAGATTTACAAGAAGGGAGAACAGAAAGCTATCTGGAGCTATAAATCTACCCTGCAGAATGGTTCCAGCATTACAACTCCACCATTGAGAATAGCAGATAATTACGAGGTTAAGTTTACTACAGTAAATGGCAAAACCTATAAATACAAGAAGTACAATCAGGTATTGTCTCTCCAGTGGGATATCTCCAACATCGATTGTAACAAGATTTATGCAAAAGAAGATTTTGCCGAGAAATAATATAAAAATAGGTCTAGCTACACCGCGCTAAGCGGGGTCGCTAGACCTATCTTCTTATAGTTCTTTCTTCAGTTCATTATACAAGTCCACAGGACCTAAATGCCAATATTTGGTACTTTCTGTAGACAGCTTTTTATATAGTTGTGAATGATATATACGATTGATGGCATCTGTAAGACTTATACCCTTGTCTTGCGAGAGCCAAGGAGCAAGCCATCCAATCTTCAATGGCAACAACATATAAAGATTATCTTGTGTTATTTTTGCACTCATAACTGTATGATTTCTGATTCAACAAATTTAATGGCAAGCAGTGACTTCTCTGTATGGAAAAGATACTGGTCAACTAATTTATAAGTTTTCAACTCTTTAATGAGAGTAGGCAAACTGATGATGCCGCCTTCATAGAGTGCGAATTGGGTGTAAACGCTATCGTTTGCTACAGGCCCATACACAACATCATAATCGTGGATAAATTGTCTATCTGTACGATTCCTCATAACAAAATTCACCCATTCTTCTGTTGGTTTTTCGAAGAAGAGTGATTTCATATTCTTTAGAGCGTTATCATCCAACTCGTAGATATTTATGTATCCGACAGCTACTCCCTTATCTTTCATTCTTCTCTCTACCCATTTCTTTGCCTGTTCGTAAGAAGTTGTTGTATAGAAACCGAACCCATAGTCAAGAGAACGGTTAGGTTGACGTATTTCCGGATTTCTAACTTCCTCAATACTTCCATGATATATTTTGCTCATTTTCTTCTTTCGTTTATCATTTTGTCAATTTCTTCTATCAGCCACTGACCACCTTGTGTATGAAGCACTTCATAGAATTCACAGAAATGCTCAGCTATGCCATACTGTTCAAACAAATTCACTACATCTTCTGTAGACATATTCTTTGCCTTAGCATATTGTTCTATGCAGAATGACACAAATACAGCCTTGCCTTGTTTTTCTTTATCCATTATTATTCTCCTTTCTGTGGCTCAGCCACATATAGTTGATTTTACATGAGCTTTCTCTAATAAGAATACACCCTCAGCTCTATCTATACCTTTCTAATGATTGCATAACTGTTTTATACACAGTTTGAGGAGACTGCTTATAATGCATTACGGCTGAAATTATTATGGAATCACCTTTCACTACATAATAGAGCACATTAGGGAATAGCTGCAAATGTCTAACTGTAAATTGAGAATCTGACAAATCAGAATCTAATATGCCACGATTTGGATTTCTCAGTAAACTATTAACATTAGCATCGAACTTATCAAACACTTTTCTTGCTGTTATAGAACCATATTCTGTTGCTACAAAATCTAAAACATCGTTCAATTGTCTTGAAGCAAGCAGTGACCATTCTATTTCCATCCTCGTTCCGCTTTTATACGACTCATTAATTCTGAATGGGAAATGGTATTACCATTTTCATGATCCTTTAATGCCATCTCCACACTAGCTGCCAAGGCTTCACGAGGAATCTCGTTCACAAAAGCTTCTATCTCATCAGACTCAGGAACGACATAAGGATTTACCTTATCCATTGTTGTATAAAGCAATGTGATAAGCTCATTCTTGTCATCGTCACTCCAGTTTTTCACTTCATTCCAAACAGGAGTCGATGTTATATTGCTATAATCTGATAGTTTCATAATCATCTCTATTTTAAAACCTTTCTGCAAAAATACGGTAATTATCTGATAATTCAAAGAATATTCGAAATTTTAACACAAAAATGTATCACAAAGTATTTGCTTAACAGAAGAGGACAAACAAAGAATGGCGAAACCAGCAGACTGTCAGCCTACTCATTTCGCCACTTACATATTTATTTATCTCGCAAAAAGATGAATTAGTCTTCATCAGCAAACTCATTCAGAGTATATGCGCTGCTGCCATCGAAACAAAGGGTACATACCCGGCACTTTGGAAGACCGATAGCCTCAAAAGGCGAAGATGTAAAGATTTCACCCGGATGAAAAACTAGGATACTTTTCCAACGTTCGGGGCAGATTAAAATTTATGCACCCCATCACAAAGCATGGCAAGTTCTTTTTGGAAAAAATCTATATCAGGAGAAACATCATCGGCAGTCTGCAATCTTCCATCAATTGATAAAAAGATTCCAGCATGTAACGGTAATCGCTTGCTTGGTTTTGGCAATAGCTCCACCCTTCTGTTGTTAAATTCATAATCCAGGTTTCGAACATCCAAAACATTTAAAAATGTAAATCCATATCGAGAGTCTCCTTTCGTTCTAGGACGAAAAACAGCTGATACAGAATCTAATTGATCTGCATTATATCTTAATACTGAAATATAGTCTTCAGCACCACTCTTCAACTTTTCAAGTTTAAAAGCCTTCGGCGAAACACGCCCTTTATAAATATGAGAAGGCGAGAACAGGATTCTTGCAACCTTTTCATCGTCTGCTATTTCAGAAATCAGTTTATCCATGAGCTTTTTCCAATAATGACAATACTTCCTTTTCATCCAACTTATCAAAACTGAATTTTGACAAATGACCATCCCGTTTGATAAATGCTACAACCTGATGATTGGTTATAGTAACACCTGCTATATTATTGTCTTCCGTGTAATCTAAATATATACAACCTCGTGCATCAGGAAAAGCTACCCAATTTTGCAGACTAGTATCAGTAGCTAGCAGAATAATTCGCTTCACAAAATCCACGATATTTCTTGAGAGAGCAAGACTACCTTCACCATCCCAACCATCTGGAAGCTTTGACAATTCATCTAAACGATTCAAAAGTTCTTTCTTTACTGAAGATTGTAAAGTTTGCTTTTGACTTGACAAGAAAACCAAACAACTATACAAAGCATTCTGATCTGTTGTAGCATACACCGCATCCATCACATTATGGCGCAAGGTAACAATATCCGTATCAGGAGTAATACGGACTGCCATGGAATCAGAAACTATACTTGTTTTTTCTTCCGGTAATTTATATGGCTTTACTTCACTCATACTTTTTTCTTTTTACTAAACATGTGCTGCAAAGATACGTTGCTTTTTCGTAACTACCAAATTTTTCGAGAAGAAAACAATATAAACCACATTATTTTCCGATTCTGTCTGTATTCGTATCATATCACAAGTGATTGAAAGCTATATATTTAGCCCTCACGCTTCCTACTCAGAAGCGTTACATGACAGTTGTGACAGTTTTATTTCGCAGGGGGTATTACGATACCATATAAAAGGAAAATAAAATAGGTCTAGCTACACCGCGTTTTGCGGGATCGCTAGACCTATCTTCTTATCTATCAAGAACTTATATTCTTACTTTAGTCTTCATCAGCAAACTCATCAAGAGTATATGCGCTGCTGCCATCGAAACAATGGGTACATACCTGGCACTTTGGAAGACCGATGGCCTCTACCAGTTGCTCGATGGTGTTGAACTTCAGGGAAGTCAAGCCCAACTGGCTGGCAATCTCATCTACCATTCTCTGATACTCTGGAGAACCGGTGGTAGCGTATTTCTCAAGATTCTTGTTGGCATCGCCTTCAAACTTCTCGATGATGCGGCGGGTAATCAGCTCCATATCACTCTTTGAAGAAGTGAAGTTGATGAATGGACAACCATATACCAATGGAGGACACGCAATACGCATATGGCACTCCTTCAAGCCAGCCTGGTCGAAAAGCACCTTCACGTTGTCGCGAAGCTGGGTACCACGAACGATACTGTCATCGCAGAACAACACACGCTTGCCCTTGAGCATCGCCTTGTTAGGAATCAGTTTCATCTTGGCTACCAGTGAACGCATGCTCTGGTTGCTAGGAGTAAAACTGCGAGGCCATGTAGGAGTATACTTGGCAATGCAGCGCTGGTAAGGTACACCCTTTCCGGCAGCATATCCCATCGCCATACCCGTACCCGAATCAGGAATACCGCTGCAGCAGTCTACCTCCACATCATCGGTCTTGGCGAGATTAAAGCCGTTGGTAAAACGCGCCTCCTCTACATTCTTGCCCTCGTAGGTAGATGTAGGGAATCCGTAGTAAACCCAGAGGAAAGAGCAAACCTGCATCTTCTTGTTGGCAGGACGGATTTGCTCCATGCCATCAGCTTTAATCTTCACGATTTCGCCTGGTCCTACCTCATATGCTGTTTCATAATCAAGGTTAGGGAACGAGGTGGTTTCGCTGGAAGCTGCATAGGCACCTTCCTTCTTGCCGATGATGATTGGAGTACGTCCCCAACTGTCACGCGCACAGATGATGCCATCCTCGGTAAGGATCATCATGGTGCAGGAACCTTTGATGTGATGGAAAACGTTTTCGATACCTTCTCTGAAGGTTTTACCCTGAATAATAAGCAGAGCCACCAACTCTGTAGGATTGGTACTACCCGAAGACATCTCTGCAAAGTGCATGTTCTTTTCGAGCAGAAGCTGAGTAAGTTCATCCTTGTTTACTATCTTAGCTACGGTGCAAATGGCAAAGCGGCCAAGATGAGAGTTCATGATAAGTGGCTGGGCATCTGTATCGCTAATCACGCCGATGCCCGATGTAGCTCCTTCAAACTTGTTGAGTGTAGGTTCAAACTTCGTTCTGAAGTATGAACTTTCCAGATTGTGGATAGAGCGCACGAAGCCCTTCTCACTACTGTAGGTTGCCAAACCGCCCCGGCGTGTGCCGAGATGTGAGTTGTAATCTGTGCCGTAAAAGAGATCAGCGACACAGCTTTTCTTGGAAATAGTTCCGAAAATGCCTCCCATAAGAGTATAATTATATGTTATAATTTTGTAATATGGGTGCAAAGGTAAATAAAAATCAGAAAATATGCAAGTCTTTTTGCTTTTTTTCTATAAAAACATGATAATGAGGGTAACTTGCTACCCTATTTCGAGAAGAATAAACGGTTACTGAAACGAAAAGCGCTCCGGCAATAATTACCGGAGCGCCATGATATGATTTCCTATGAAATTAATCTAACTTCAGGCTCTTCTTGATAGCCTCGATCTTATCCATTGCAGCAGCTGTGCAGCGGTTGTAGCAGCCAGCGCACTTGAATGAAGGATCCTTTACCTCAATATAGAACTTGATCTTAGGCTCTGTACCTGATGGACGGACACTTACCTTGGTGTTGTCATCGCAGAACCACTGGAGTACATTGCTTGTAGCAGGCATATCGAGTTTCTCTACGCTGCCGTCAGCATGCTTAGTCTCCAGACTCTGGTAGTCCTTCCAGGTTACCACCTTGCTGCCACCCAACTCCTGTGGAGGGTTGGCACGGAAGTCTGCCATCATCTGCTTAATCTCGTCTGCACCAGTCTTACCTGGGCGAACTACGTTTACAGTGAACTCCTTGCTGAAGCCATACTCTGCATAAATCTGCATCAGGAGGTCGTAGAGAGTCTTGCCCTGATCCTTAGCCCATGCTGCAATCTCGCAGATGAGGCAGATAGATGCAGGAGCATCCTTATCGCGTACCTTATCGTATGGCAAGAAGCCGAAGCTCTCCTCGCCACCACCGATGTACTGCTGCTTGCCCTCAGAGATAGCAATCTCGCGTGCAATCCACTTGAAACCAGTGTAGCAGTCGCGTAACTCTACGTTGTTCTTCTTGGCAATCTCAGCGATAACTTCTGTTGTTACGATGGTCTTTACGAGGAAGTCTGTTGGCTTCAACTTGCCCAACTTCTTCTTGTTCTCGATGATGTAGTAGCAGAACATCATGGCAGTCTGGTTACCATTGATAATCATCCACTCACCCTTGTCGTCGCGGCAAACGATAGCCAGGCGGTCTGCATCTGGGTCAGTAGCTACCACGAGGTCAGCGTTCAACTTGGTACCGAGCTTCATACCGAGGGTCATAGCCTCTGCATTCTCTGGGTTAGGAGAAACCACTGTTGGGAAGTTACCATCTACTACCATCTGCTCAGGAACTACATTGATGTTCTGGAAGCCCCAAGAACGCAGACAGAGAGGAACGATGACACGACCTGTACCGTGCATAGCTGAATAAACGATGTTGAGGTCTTTCTGACGGTTGATGACATCCTGGTCAATCATGGCAGAGTGAACGGCTGTCATGTAGTCGTAATCCATCTCACCACCGATAATCTGAATCTTATCCCAGTTAGCCTCAAACTTCACCTGGTCGATAGTAACCTTGTTTACCTCCTCGATGATACCTGTATCGTGTGGAGCCAGAACCTGAGCACCGTCGCTCCAGTAAGCCTTGTAACCATTGTACTCCTTAGGGTTGTGAGAAGCAGTTACGTTGACACCAGCCTTGGCACCGAGCTCACGGATAGCGAAAGAAATCTCTGGTGTAGGACGGAGGCCCTCGAAGAGATATGCCTTGATGCCATTGGCAGAGAAGATGGCTGCTACGGTTTCAGCGAAGAGACGGGAGTTGTTACGGCAGTCGTGACCTACCACTACTGAAAGGTTCTCCTCACCTGGGAAAGCCTTGAGGATGTAGTTAGCAAAGCCCTGTGTAGCCATACCAACGATATACTTGTTCATGCGGTTGGTACCTGCGCCCATGATACCGCGCAAACCACCAGTACCGAACTCCAAGTTCTGATAGAATGCATCAACGAGAGCAGACTTGTCCTCTGCGTCGAGCATTGCCTTTACTTCCTTACGGGTTTCTTCGTCAAAAGCAGGTGTGAGCCACTGCTGTGCTCTTTCTTCACACTGCTTGATCAATTCTGCGTTATTAGCCATAGTTTGATTATATTATGTTATTAATTAATTCTTATCGAGAAGGATGTGCACGAAAACAATGCATAATTTCTCTATTTGCGTACAAAGTTATATAAAAATTTTGATAAACCAAACATGTTTGAAGTTTTTTTTGTATTTTTGCACATTGAAATGGAATTGAAAATAGAATAAGGCTATTATTTAGCAATATTGTATTGGTAAGATAACAAAAGTTGAATGAACAAAATATAAAACAATAGAATATGGAAGTATATTACACGGGCGTCATCATCGCCGTATCCACCTTTTTAATAATAGGTATCTTTCACCCTATCGTCATGAAGACGGAATATTATACGGGCACCCGCTATTGGTGGGTTTTCCTCGTTGCAGGCATCATCTGCATCGGAGCTGCCTTCCTGGTTGCCAACGTGCTCTTCTCTGCCATACTGGGCGTAGTAGGTGCTTCATGCCTTTGGAGCATCGGTGAACTCTTCGAACAGAGACAACGCTGCGAGAAAGGCTGGTTCCCGAAGAATCCGAAAAGAATAGGAACAGGATATTACAGGGACGAGAAGAAGTGAAGAACGAAGAGTGAAGAACTGAAGTTTCGCATGTGGTTCAAGTACGGGCTGAAGGCCCAAAAGCTCCTAGCCCAGGGCATCGCCCTGGGTATAATGGCAATCAGCAAGGCGCCCTGTAAGGGCAAAAGCTTTGTATATTGCCAGGTATTTGAAAGTTTTTGCCCTTACAGGGCGACAGGTTTGCGCCCATAAACACCCAGGGCGATGCCCTGGGCTAGGAGCTTCTGCCCTTTCAGGGCGTGTGGGGCTTACTTGCGAAACTTCAGTGAAGAATTCAAGTGTAAAGTGTATAGCAAGAAAACGCCAACGAAATGAAGACAGAACTCATTCTGGTCGGAAAGACCGTAAACAAGCATTTCATTGCGGGCATCAAGGATTATGCTGAGCGCATCACCCATTACATGCCTTTCAACATAACAACCATTCCTGAACTCAAGAACACCAAGAGTCTCAGCGAACAGCAGCAGAAGGAACGGGAAGGAGAACTGATTCTGAAACTCCTCCAGCCTTCAGATACCGTGGTGCTGATGGATGAACACGGACAGGAATTCCGAAGCATCGAGTTTGCCAAATGGATAGAGCGCAAGCAGGCTACTGCCCGCAGGCTCGTCTTTGTCATCGGCGGTCCTTACGGCTTTTCACAGTCTGTCTACGACCGCGCCAACGAGAAGATCTCCCTCTCCAAGATGACCTTCTCGCATCAGATGGTGCGCCTTATCTTTACCGAGGCGCTCTATCGCGCATGTACTATTATAAAAGGTGAACCTTACCACCACGAATAAGGGTAAAAAAGTAAAAAGGTAAAAAGGTAAAAAAATGGGGAAAAATAAATATATAGAAATAAAAGGGGCAAGAGCCAACAACCTCAAGAATATCGATGTGAAGATACCTCAGGGCAAGTTTGTTGCCATTACGGGTGTCTCCGGATCGGGAAAATCATCGTTGGCTTTTGATACCTTATATGCTGAGGGCCAGCGCCGCTATGTGGAGTCGCTCTCTTCATACGCTCGCCAGTTTCTGGGACGTATGAGCAAACCGGAATGTGATTTCATCAAGGGATTGCCACCTGCCATCGCCATCGAACAGAAAGTGATTTCGCGCAACCCACGATCTACCGTGGGCACCAACACCGAAATCTACGAATACCTGCGACTGCTCTACGCACGCATCGGAAAAACCTATTCGCCTATCAGCGGACAGGAGGTGAAACGCCATACTACCGAAGATGTACTCGCCTGTACCCGACAGTATTCCCAGGGTACCAGGTTTGTCATCCTCGCCCCTATCCACGTCATCGAAGGGCGCAGTCTGGGCAAACAGCTGGAGATGTACAACCAGGAAGGTTACGCGCGTATATATATAAAAGGTGAATTCGTACGCATAGAAGACTTCATGGAGCAGGCTGACAAGGATCTGCTGGAAGTAAGCGGCGACAAACTGAGAAAGAGAATGCAACAGAAGGATGAAGAAATCTTCCTGGTCATCGACCGTGCTTCGGTAAGCGATGAGAAGGATGACATCAGCCGACTGATGGATTCTACCGAAACTGCCTTCTATGAGGGCGATGGAGCCTGCCGCCTCGTTTTCCTGCCAAGCAACATCTGCTACGACTTCTCTACCCGGTTCGAAGCTGACGGCATGCAGTTTGAAGAGCCTACCGACAATATGTTTGCCTTCAACTCACCTCTCGGAGCCTGCCCTACCTGCGAAGGTTTCGGCAGCATAATAGGCATCGATGAGAAACTCGTCATCCCGAACACTTCGATGAGCGTATATGACGGATGTGTGGTTTGCTGGCGAGGCGAAAAGATGGGTATGTGGCTCAAGGAATTCATCCGCAGAGCTGCAGAATACGACTTCCCTATCTTCAAGCCTTATTTCGAACTGACTCAGCAGCAGAAGGACTGGCTGTGGCACGGTCTGCCTGGCGAGAAGAAACGTAAACAGCAGGAAAGGGTGAGCATCGATGAGTTCTTCAGAATGGTAAAGGAGAACCAGTACAAGATACAATACCGCGTGATGCTGAGCCGATTCCGAGGAAAGACGATTTGTCCTGACTGCCATGGTACGCGACTCAAGAAGGAAGCCAACTATGTGAAGATTGGCGGAAAGAGCATCACCGAACTGGTTGAGATGTCGATTGTGAACCTGAGCGAATGGTTCAGGAAGCTGGAACTCTCTGAGCATGAAAAGGAAATCAGCAAGCGTCTGCTCACCGAAATCACCCACCGCCTGCAGTTCCTCCTGGATGTTGGTCTGGGGTATCTTACGCTCAACCGACTCTCCAACACCCTCTCCGGCGGTGAGAGTCAGCGCATCAACCTGACCACCAACCTGGGCTCATCGCTCGTGGGTAGCGTATATATCCTCGACGAACCTAGTATCGGACTCCATAGCCGCGATACCGCCCGACTGATTAAGGTGCTGAAAGAACTGCAGCAACTGGGCAATACGGTGGTTGTGGTAGAACACGACGAAGAGATTATGCGGGCAGCCGACTATCTCATCGATATCGGTCCTGATGCCGGCAGACTGGGCGGAAGAGTGGTCTACGCCGGTCCGTCATCAGAATATTCAACCACCGATAAGGCAGAACAGGAAAAGCTGCTGGCTGAATATCCGGAGAGTTATACCATCAAGTACCTGACCCACAACGAGGAGATAAAGGCGCCAACGAGTCACCGTGCCTGGAACCAGTATATCGAAATCAAGGGAGCCCGGATGAACAATCTGCGCGGCATCGATGTTAAGATACCGCTCAACGTATTCACCTGCGTAACCGGTGTATCAGGCTCAGGCAAGAGTTCGCTCATCAAGGGAATTCTCTATCCTGCCATGCGTCGCCGTCTGGACCTCGTAGCAGATGCACCAGGCGAATATACATCGATGGAAGGCGACTGGAAGAGCATCCATCATGTAGAGTTTGTTGACCAGAACCCTATCGGAAAGAGTACCCGCAGCAACCCAGCCACTTATCTGAAGGCATACGATGCGATACGTGCCCTCTTTGCCAACCAGCCACTGGCTAAGCAGATGGGATTCACGCCGCAGTACTTCTCTTTCAATACTGAAGGCGGAAGATGCGAGGAATGTAAGGGTGCGGGATATGTTACCATCGAGATGCAGTTTATGGCAGACCTCACGCTGACCTGCGAGGCTTGTAAGGGCAAGCGGTTCAAGCACGACATCCTGGAGGTACGCTATGGCGGAAAAGATGTCAATGATGTGCTGAACATGACGGTAAATGAGGCCATTGAGTTCTTCAGCGATGAAAAGCTGCAGCGCAACGAGGGCGACTTCGACAACTGCCGCATCATCGTAAACCGCCTGAAGCCGCTTCAGGATGTAGGTCTGGGTTATATCAAGCTCGGTCAGAATTCAAGTTCACTTTCGGGAGGTGAAAATCAGCGTGTAAAGCTCGCCTTCTTCATAGGTAAGGAGGAACAGGAGCCTACGCTCTTCATCTTCGACGAGCCTACCACGGGTCTTCACTTCCACGACATCAAGCGCCTGCTCCATGCCTTCAATGCCCTGATAGAAAGGGGCCATTCGCTGGTAGTGATAGAGCACAATCTGGATGTCATCAAGTGTGCCGACTATATCATCGACCTCGGTCCTGAAGGCGGCGACAAGGGCGGCAATCTCGTTGTTGCCGGAACTCCGGAAGAAGTAGCTGCCTGCAAGGCAAGCCTTACCGGAAAGTTCTTGCGTTAAATTGAAGTTTAAGGGCGTGTGGCGATAAACTTGCGAAACGTCGAAAAAATACGATATCAGTGGAATCCGACAACCGCCGGATTCCACTTTTTAATTTAAAAATCCAATTCAAAAGTATTATTTGTTAAAAAAGTAACTATCATCGAAGGCTGCTTCGATAAGGCGTTGCTTCACTCGGGCGTATTCTTCCGGATCTTCGATAAAGTACCGAAGAGCAGAAACAATCCTCACATAAACACTGAGACGATAATCGCCCTTACCCTTTTAGATTGCAAAAATGTTTTCCTTATGCATCCCAGCATAAAACATCAGATCAGAACCAGATACATGATGGTTCTTCATCACTTCACTCAGAACAACGCCGAAACGGCTGTTGTCTGCAATAAAATTAACAATCTTCATTACTTATTTTTTTTAAATTGTTTGTAATTATTGTATACGAGTTCCCACTACGGGAACTCTTTTTTATTTTCTTTTTATTATCTTTGCACCATGTATTACAGATTCAACAATCTGCTTACCTATAAGGAAACGAATAACCGATACATATATTGTATAAACAATATAATATTTTTAGGAGATTATGAACATCAGTACATTCATTAACATGGCCAGCAAGATTCCTTCACCTGGCCAGTTGGAAGGCCTGGTAACCTTCATGAAGGAAGATGAGAAACTCAGGTTTTTCACCGAGTCTTACCGGAAAACGGGGAATAAGTCGTACAAGCACGATGCACCCCTCTTCGCCGTAGCCTGCATCTTCGAAGGCGGAAAAGGCAAGGACAACATCCGGAGCCTCACACATCTGTCGCTGGTCGACTTCGACCACATCACAGAAAAACCGGATGACGGCACCCTGCACTCGCTCAAAGAGAGAATCTGCCACGATGCCCACACCCTGCTCTGCTACGTTACCATGAGCGGCAACGGACTGCGCGTCATCTACCGCTACGAAGGCGAGGATTATCCCGCCGCCTTCGCCATGGGAAACGACTACTACGCGCATCTCATCGGCAAGGAAAGCGATCCGCTCTGCAAGAACATCACAAGGCTCAGCGGACTCGCCTACGACCCCGAAGTCTATTTCAATCCTGAAGCCAAAGCCTTCAGCGCCGAGGAAATCAGCCATTTCCATTCAGCTACGCTCAAGACCGCCCAGAAGAAAAAGAAACAGGAACGCATCGCCGACTACTACGAGCAGATCGTCAAACCCAAGCTGGAAAGCGAAAAGATCAGGTACGAACCCGGCAACCACAACCAGTATGTGATGCGGGTGGGCTACATGATGGCTAAGAAACGGTACGACAGGAAAGAAGCCACCCAGTGGGCTATCAGGCAGTTTCCCGAATACGACGACGTAGAACAGGTGTTCAAATCGTGCTACGACAACACCTCTCACCCACAGAAGGCGAAGGCAGAAACCGGAAAGATTCCCTATGCCACCGTAGATGAAATCAAAGACTTCCTCGACGGACATATCAAACTCCGCTTCAACCTCATCACCCTGCGCTACGAGTATCTGAAGGGGAAATGGCGAATCCTCCAGGACCGCGATCTGAATACGCAATGGAGCAACATGTCGCTAACCGCAAGGGTGAGCAAGAGCGACATGATCAATGTCATCGAGAGCGACTATACCCCGCCCTACAATCCCTTCACCGATTATCTGGAGAATCTCCCACCCTGGCAGGAAGGCGACAAGGACTATATAGCCGAACTCGCTGCCACGGTAAAGATGAAGGGAGACCCCGTGATGCCCTTCTGTGAAGCCCTCAGGAAATGGCTCGTGGCGATGATAGCAGGATGGATAGACGAAGGTGCCGTAAACAATGTCATCCTGGTGTTCATCGGCAAACAGGGCGCCTACAAGACCACCTGGTTCAACTATCTCCTGCCGCCGGAACTGAAGCAATACTTCTATACAAAGGCGAATGCCAGGCGCATGACGAAGGATGATATCATCGCCCTTTCGCAGTATGCACTCATCTGTTATGAAGAGCTCGACACGATGAGTCCGTCGGAACTGAACCAGCTGAAGGCAGTGGTAACGATGCAGTATACCAACGAAAGGGCGGCATACGGCCATTATGCCGAGCAGCGCAAGCATATCAACACCTTCTGCGGCACGGGCAACAATCCCGAGTTTTTGAGCGACCCTACCGGTAACCGTCGCTGGCTGCCCTACGAGATAGAGAGCATCCTCTCGCCCCGTGAGCATCCGTTCAATTACGAAGGCATCTACGCCCAGGCTTACGCCCTCTACAAGAGTGATTTCCGCTACTGGTTCACCGATGAGGAGATAGAAAAGCAGAACCGGCACAACCGCGCTTTTGAGGCGCCTAGACTAGAACAGGAACTTGTGGATCTCTACTTCCGAAAGCCAACGGAGGCGGAGACAGGGGAGTTCGTGTCCATAGCCAGAGCGATGCAGATCATCAGTTGCAACATCTCCCAGAAGCTGAGCAGCACCAAGTTGGGCAGAGCTTTCAATGATCTCGGATTCGAAAAGATGCGCACCACCTACAACCGTGGTTACAGGGCGATTATACGTACTGCCGAGGAAATCAAGGCATACCAGGTATCCCTCTGCATCAACTCGCCGCAATCCGATGATGATGCCCCGTTCTAGCCGTTCCCAAGCCATCGGTTCCCACTGGTCAGATTATGACACTATGACACTTATGACACTAGTTTTTCAACTTTTCGCCTCGCACGCGGGCAGGCAGGAACTTTCGGCCTGATTTTTCCTGCCTGCCCGCGCGAGAGCAAATCTTCAGAATTCACTGTCATAAGTGTCATGTGTCATAGCAAAGCCGGTTACTTCCGAAACGGAAACCAAAGACTTACGGTGCAAAAGCCAGAGACTTACGATACAAAAGTCAGAGACTTACGATGCAAAAGTCAGTAGCTTATGAACCGCAACTCATTCATAACCCTCATAAAAATCAAACAAAACTATGGATTTAAGAAGTTATACCAAGCAAGAGCTAGCTCTTCTATATTTTCCCGATGCTACTCCAGCAGTAGCCAGTGCTCACCTGATGCGATGGATCCAGCGCATCCCCGACCTTCTCCAGAAGCTCGCCGCCACCGGTTACGGCAAGAACTGCAAGGAGTTCACCCCGATGCAAGTCTCCTACATCCTCTACTTCCTCGGTGAACCCTAACCCTGTTTCCTACACCAGACGTAAAGAAGAAACGCACCCCCGCTAGGCGTTCCGGCGGATTTGCAATCCGACGTCAAAAAAGGCTCGACCTATTTCCTTGCGGATTTGCAATCCGCCTCAAGCGAGAATGCTGCATCACGATTTTGGCGACACAGATTCTTGATGACGGCAGTTTTAGGCTCTTAGCCTTGACTTTTGGATAAAAAGCCATTATTTTAGCCTTGACTTTTGGATAAAATTAACTATTGTTTGCCTTGACTTTTGGATAAAAGTTGTATCTTTGCACTGTAAATCAATAAATTATACAAAATGACATATTACAAGCGAATTATAGATAAAAAACTCCTGGAGTGGAAGGCTTCTCAAAGAAGAAAACCGCTGCTGATACGTGGAGCCAGACAAGTAGGAAAATCTTCTGCTGTGCGCCACTTTGGTAAAGAATTCAAGTACTTTGTAGAGATCAATCTGGAGAGCCAGCCATCCATAAGAGGACTCTTTTCAAAGGATATTGACGTGCATAGAACGTGTGAAAGCATAAGAATTTCTCATGGCACAGGGACTAGATACCACGGTGAGTTACAAGCAGCAGGCTTCACCCTCATCTCCGCTTCCAGAGGCCGTTCATAATAAACTGGTGGACCAGTTGAAGACTTTCTATCTGGTGGGTGGTATGCCTGCCGCAGTTACAGAATGGATAGAGACTAACAGTTACATAGAATGCGCTCATGTCCATAATGATATTCTGGATACCTATCAGGATGATTTTGCCAAGTACAAGTCGCGTGTATCTCCGGCTTTATTGAGAAAGGTTTTGCGTTCCGTAGCTTTGCAGGCTGGCAGTAAGTTTGTCTATAGGCAGGTGGCCGATGATGTTCATTCTTCGGTTATCAAAGACGCACTTCATTTATTGACCTTGGCAGGACTCATAAAGCCGGTGACCCATAGTGATGGAAATGGCGTTCCACTTGGAGCTGAAGAGAATGACAGCTACAGGAAATATCTTTTCTTGGATTTGGGACTGATGCAAACCATGTTGGGTACTCCTGCTGCCAATGTACTTTTAGCTTCGGATGTTGATTTCGTCAATAAAGGTGCTGCATCAGAAATGTTTGCTGGTTTGGAACTCGTCAAGAACCACGACTGTTTCCAGAAGGCAGAAATGTATTATTGGCAGAATTTGTCAAGAGGGACCAATGCTGAGATTGATTTTCTGGAAGCCAAGGATGGTATGGTTTTACCGATAGAAGTGAAAGCCACTACCAGGGGTAGCATGCAAAGCTTATGGCTATTCATGAGAAAGAAGGCTCTTCATCATGCTGTTCGTACATCCCTAGAGAATTTCGGAGAGTTTGAGTATGTTGATAAAGAATCCCAGGATGCCATTCGCCATGTAGATGTAATTCCACTCTATGCAATGAGTAATTTGTGCAAACTAAGCGTTGATACGGAGATGAAAATAGCAACACCATAAAACAACAGAAAAAGGGTCTATATGACACGATGAACGGGTGGCGTATAGACCCTTCTTTATATCGTACAGCCGACATTCGCAGTAGCAAACAAGTGAAAAGTGGAAAATTGTCCACCAGCCTGGTGGACAAATTCTATTTGACTTGAATAGAACGCAAACCACCGTTTGATATCATACAAGTTGGTCCTGGAAAATCCCTCACTCTGAGGAAATTCCGCACGCAAGTCAAGACTAAGTCTTCCACCTTGTCCCACAGATTTCACAGATTCACACAGATTCTTGGCTTGGATTTAAAGTCACGCAGATTCCGCAGATTTTTCATCGGATAATTCCGCGTAATCCGATGAAGAAAATCGATGAAAAGCAACCTTAAATCCAGTAAAAAACATGCAAATACTACTTAATAATTCCGATTAATAGTAAAATAACAATAACATGCAACTAATTGTTACTCAAATATTTGGAATTATCGTTCAGAAAGATTATCTTTGTGAACGATAATAATAAAGCATAACATGATGGGATATAATAACGAAGAAGCTAAGATACTTCTACCTGAAGACATCATGCAATAGGAAAAAGGGTCTATACACCCTCTTGTCGAGGTGTATAGACCCTTGGAACTATAGCACTTCTTAGCTTATCAAGAGTATATTGATTGCAGCCGATTGCTTTAATTTCCTTTAAATTAGGGCATCTTTTATTTGTTATTTTGTGCGAAGATAAATCAAATCAAAGTACATCAGTCGTGTCTTCATCGGCTCTATCGGAGTTGTTGGCTCTAGACCTTTGTTATGCAAAAAGGTCCATTCTTCCTCATCTGACGAAAACAAGAACTTGAAACCATTTCGTTGATAATATTCAAACACTTTCGAATGGTTGACGGCATCAACAATGACATATCGGCATCCTGTTTTATTCAATGGGTCTATAAACCATGATTTGATGAAATCCAACAATTCATCTCCCACATGATGCCCACTGAACAAATCGCTTACTGCCAACTGTCCAACCAACACTGCTGGATACTGCGGTCTTCGCTTAGCATTCGGAATCTTTCTATTAAGCTTATTCCGAAGGTTTGAAGGAAGTGAATCTACTTTTACACTCGAATTAGCAACTGTAAATGCACAGACTATTTCAGATGTATCTGGTTTAACAAAACAATATGATTTTCCAAGCAACTGATAGGCATAGTCAGCATAGTCTTGGGTGAAGAACTCTGTTATGTCCTCATCCTTACAAGTGAAGCCTTTGCATTGCTGCAAGACTTCCTCTGTCAGTTCCATAAAATCACATTGCTCTAACATTTTAAATGTACAGTTTTGAACGTTTTAATATAGCACGTGCCTTGGCTACTTGCTTGGAGAAGTCAATGGAGCCACGCTTTTCCAATGCCTCATCAGCCGCTTCAACGAAACGAGCTGCTGCCTCACCATGAAGGACAGGTATTGTTTTAATTTCTATTGCCATAATCTTCTTGTTTTTAATGTTATGTACTTATTTAATTTGCAAAATTATGCTTTTATTTTCACTTTACCAAACTTTTTGTTAACTTTCTGTTGAATTTCTACGAAAAAATTCCAAATACCAACTTCATGCCATTTTAACGTTTCATTCTTTCCAATTCATCATCCTTTCGCATTTTGTCGTTCAACTTCTCCTGCATTCTGTCTAGAAAGTAAGTATGGCTATGGTTTTTGCGTCTTCCGATGTCGGTATAGAAACGATAGCAGTCCTTGGCTTTGATGCCACGAAGCTCCTGTACCTCCTGGATGACAGGTACCAGAAAGGAATGGAAGAAGGTATGGAAAAAGGCAGAGCTGAAGGCATGGAAGAAGGCATGTCCCAGCGAAGCCTTGAAATTGCCAGGAAGATGTGCTGGCAAAGGGTATGGCAAGAACTGCAAGGAGTTCACCCCAATGCAAGTCTCCTACATCCTCTACTTCCTCGGTGAGCCCTAACCCTGTTCCGCCTAATCTGAAAATGAGGCAACAAAAGGAGAACAAGGATATTAACAGCATTCTTGCAAAGACTTCAAAAAAACATTTTCGCGAAAAAAAACGGTTATTCTTGTAGGTTTCACAAAATAATCGTATATTTGCAGAAAAATAAATGAATGGCGTATGAGACAGATAGAAGAAAGCATTTTTTTATTTGTATCTAAAGCTATTGTAAAGGAACAAAAATATGAACAAACCGATAAACATTTTAGATAAAGATTATTTGAAATGGGTCAAGGAACTCTGTAAGCGTTATCGCCAGAGCCAGATAAAGGCTGCGGTAAAGGTGAATACAGAAATGCTCAAGTTCTATTGGAGTTTGGGCAGAGATATTGTTGCCTTAAAAGCTGAGACACGTTGGGGCAGTAAGTTCTTCAAAAATCTTAGTAGAGATTTGAAAGAAGCAAATCCTTTGGCAACTTGCTTTTCACCGAAGAATCTTCTTTATATGAAGAATTTCTATTGCATGTATCTACCATACACAGAAATTGGTCAGCAATTGCTGACCAATTGGAAAGGGATGCCAATTTGCCTCAACTTGGAATAAAAAATAACACCACGAAAATTGGTCAGCAAGTTGCTGACCAAGTGGAAAAAGATATTTTCTCAACTCCTTGGGGGCATCACATGCTGTTGATTGACAAATTCCTAACAGAGCCACAGAAGGCTTTGTTCTATATACACCAAACAGTAGTAAACGGCTGGAGCAGGAATGTCCTTCACAATTACATAGACTCGTCTCTGTATGAACGACAAGGGAAAGCTTTGAGCAATTTTACCCGCACATTACCTGAGGTCGGCAGCGATTTGGCACAAGAAATCACAAGAGACCCATACAACTTTGCTTTCACTGGAATCACCAAACCATATAATGAGCGCATTCTTAAAGATGCTTTGCTCAACAATATCACCAAATTCCTAACAGAACTTGGTACAGGTTTTGCCTACGTAGGCAAGGAATATCGCTTGCAGATTGGAGAGAAAGAGAACTTTATCGACTTGCTCTTTTATAATTTGAACTTGTCATGCTACATAGTTCTGGAAGTCAAGATAGGTTCATTCACCTTTGCTGATGTCGGGCAACTTGGTGGTTATGTAGTAGCTTGTAACCACCTTCTTCGCAAAGAGGGGCGTGACAATCCTACTATAGGTTTACTTATTTGCAAGGAGAAAGACCGTATCCAGGCACAATATGCCCTGGAATCAAGCAGCCAACCCATAGCTATTTCTGAGTACGATCTAGAAAAATTCTATCCTGAAAAATTAGAAGGAACTATGCCGACGATAGAGGAATGGGAAGCTAAGTTTGGGGGTAGCATTGAACACGAATAATATTGAATTATTCAAGTTTCGCAAGTTTTGCCCTACACGCCCTGAAGGCCCAAAAGCTCCCAGAAGCAGCACGCCCCTTACAGGGCGTGTGGGGCTAAACTTGCAAAGCTTGAGTTCTTATAAATTACGAGAACCATGCTGCTCCATAAAGAAACGTTTTTGTTGTTCAATTTCATTGCGCAGTTCTTCTTCTGTTGGCATATAAGTCATATACTTGGCTGCAAACAACTGATTGTTGTCGTGAAGTACAGAATAACGTGCTATCGTATTGTCGGTATCTGTGCAAAGCAGCACTCCAATAGTAGGAGCGTCATCAGCACCTTTGATAAGGTCGTCATACATTCGTACATACATATCAAGTTGACCTATATCTTGGTGTGTGAGTTTATGTGTCTTTAGCTCAAAGATGACAAAACGCTTCATGCGATAGTTGTAGAATACCAAATCAATATAAAAATCGTCCGTATCAGTAACTATGTGCTGTTGACGCTCAACAAAGGCAAAGCCTCGTCCAAGTTCCATGATGAACTTTTCAAGGTTGTCAATTAAAGCTTTTTCAAAATCGCTTTCGTTATAATCAGCATCACGATGAAACCCCATGAACTCTGCCATCATTGGATTTTTGATATATTCCAATGGGTCGGTTGAGTTTTCCATATCTACCGGCAGTGCCGATTTCTCACGTTGCGCAGCCAATCTACGCTCATAGTATTGTGTGGATATGTTACGATCAAGCGCACGAAAACTCCACATGTCTTTATCTGCGGTTTTCAAATACCAAAGTCTGGCATTGGGGTCTGAAACAGAAAGTATGCGGCGTATATGCGACCAACTAAGATTGTGAACACATGTGTTCACAATCTGTATGTCAGGGAAAAGGAGATAGAAACGCTTGTAGTAGTCCAAATTGCGTTTATTATAGCTCGCACCATAATCGAGTAGGAGGAAAACGAAGTAGTTATTCTCCTACTTTCGTTTTCCGACCTCTCACACCACCGTACATGCGGTTTCTATTTTGGGTACCTTTCGGGGTATGAACCCGTCAATGTAGCATAGCCGAGCATACCAAAAACGCCCTCCCAACAGCCATCTATGGCAGGGGGAGGGGTGAGACTTCTTTTAATCAGCCCAAATGCTGCCACTTGGATCGCGATAGTTGCTAACAGCATCTTCGTTATAATCCTCTTCCTTTGCTTTCTCTATTACAGAGCCAGCGAGGATAGATGGAGTCTCCATTTGGTAGACATTCATCTCTGGCTTTACATATTCTTTATTTTTCATAATTCTCAGTTTTTTATTTGATGATAACTTTCATTGTCTTGCTGCCACGCTTCACGATGTTGATACCCTTCTGAGGAGCGTTGAGGCGATTGCCCTGCAGGTCGTAGTATGTGGCATTGTCGTCAGCAATAGTGTTGAGGCTGTCGATGGCTGTAGTACCGCCACCGATGGCGATGCTGAACATCTTGGCACCAGCGGCAGTAGCAGTAGAGTTGTCTACCATGTAAGCACGGAACGGCTTGCTGCCAACAGTCTTATTATTGGTATTCTCCAACAGTTTGGCAGGGTTCATCAGCTTGTCGCCCTTCACGATGTAGCAGTTGTTGTCGGCATCCTTGTCGAACACCTTCTTTGTATAGATGCCCTGGAGTTGATAGCTACCGTTTTCTGTCTCTGAGGTATTTACTTCTTTTGCAATCTCCTTGTTGTCAACAGAGAAGTTGAGCTCGGTGGCTCCTTCGTTCATTTTGATGATGACAGGAGTACCTGCTGCGATGCTTGTCGTAATCTCTTCGAGTTCCACAGTATTAGTTCCCTCGTTAGCCGAAAGCAGCTTAAAGGCACGGAAGTCCTTATTTTCGAGCGATACTTCGAAAGGCAGACAGAGAGTAGCCCATGTTGTGCCAGTCTTCATCTCGCGGCTATAAGAGGCGGCTTTAGCTGTGAACGGTTCGTAAACCACGAAGTCCTTGTTGTCGTCAAGAGTAAGATTATCCGCAGTAAGTATGTCTCCTACAGCTCCTATCTTCTCCTCACCATTCTTGCCTACCAGCTTTGTGAAGTAGCCATTCACGTAGTTGGCGTAATCGCTGCTTGTCAAATTTTCGTCATACTTTGGAAGAGCACCCTTGAGCAATTTACAACCATAGAACATTTTATAACCATTATTGAACTCGGCTATTATAAACTTATCGCTGGCGTAGATTGTTGTGAGATCGGAGCAGCCATTGAACATATAGTCCATATTCGTCACTTTCTCTGTGTTGAAATTAGTGAGGTTGAGCGAAGAGAGTTTCTGACAGAAACTGAACATGTTATACATCTCCCTCACTTTCTCTGTGTTGAAATTAGAGAGGTCGAGCGAAGAGAGCTGACAGTCAGAGAACATCCATGACATATCCGTCACATTCGCTGTGTTGAATTTAGAGAGGTCGAGCGAAGAGAGGTTCTGACAGTGAGTGAACATAGCGTACATATTCGTCACTTTCGCTGTGTTGAATTTAGAGAGATCGAGCGAAGAGAGGTTCTGACAGTTGTCGAACATGTATGACATATTCGTCACATTCTCTGTGTTGAATTTAGAGAGATTGAGCGAAGAGAGGTTCTGACAGTTGTCGAACATGCTTGTCATATTCGTCACATTCGCTGTATTCAAATTTTCAATGTTTGAAATTGTTTCCAATGCTGTGCAGTTCTTAAAGAAATCTTTCAACGATGTAGGAGCGTATGTCTTGAAACTCTCATCGAAAACGATATTCTTGATAGTAACATTTCCTAAAGTTGTGCAAATTTCTTTCACATTATTATATTGGTCTACAATGACACTGTTGTTTACTATATCTGATATATTGGCATCAGTAACTTTCTTGAAAGTCAATGTAGTGTTCGTATCATCGTACTGGGCTACATAGTCAGAAATAGTGGTTGCTGTTTTCAGATTGTATATGAATGCGCGGTCAGCACCTTTCTTATACATACGGTCTTTCTCGTAAGACAAATTCAAAGAATGCTTGCCAGCAGATAATAATGCTTTAATCTCTATTTCCTTAATTCCGCTAATCGTCCCATACGTTTTACTATCTAAAGTAATAGTGGCTTTATCATCTTCTTCTGAAGAAACGAGATACTTAAACGTCAATAATATAAGCTTTTCTACTGTGAACGTGACTACAGTCCTTGATGTAGTAGATTCCTGATCATAATTATCCGACATCAATCCTTTGCTTCCTTTTGGAATATCGAAGCCAAGATTTTTCATTCCATCTGCTTCCAAGTTCAGCATCTGCCAAGGATATCTGGCATCATTGTCAGTAATGGTAACATTGGTTATACCATCCAGGTTATCGAACAAAGCACAGCGATGGTTTACTACACCACATACAGTACAGGTGCCTTCGCTATTGTATTTATGACCTTTTGCGGGAATATCAAGACTGGCAGCATCCGTAATCTCAGTAGTAGCATTAGCGTCGCTGAAGAGTTTTTTGCACACACTGCACTGCCAGTATTCTATTTTACCAGTTGCTGTACATGTAGCATCTATCTGCACATGATGGGTGGGTGTGTGCTTCTTTAGCTCATCATTATTATCTACTTTTACTATGGAATGACAAATAGAGCATTCGTGTGTGGTATAGCCATGCTCTACGCAAGTAGCCTCAATGGTTTCGATAGCTTTGCCAAGGGCAGACGAACCATCGGCATTCTTGTGCGAACAGGTTGTTTTGAGCTTGAGTTCAAACTCGCCTACCTGCAATGTTTTTCCGCTATGAATAGCCGTGATTTCCCATTTAAAATATTTATAATAAGTAGAACCTTCGCATTTGAAGTCGTACGAAGCATAGTTCTTATCCTCGAGCTTCTCGTCGTTGCTTATCTCCTGAATGAGCTTCCAATTACCATCTTTGCCTTCGTTGTTACCATAGAGCTTCCATGACAACGGATTGCGACCTTTCATACTTGCATTGTCATCACCCGTTGTGATGGTGTAGCCCACAGGCACTCCTGCCTTGCTGGCTTCGAAGATGACATAGGCACTGCTACTGCCATTAATAAAGCCACAGCACCACATGGAGAAATTACCTCGTGTCTTTTGGCCATCAAAGAGATTAGTGTAAGTCATACCAACGATGCCTTCAGGGTTACCTGCTAAGGCTTTAAACTTTACAGACGTGTCGTAATCTATCTGCGCCACCACACGTGTAGGCACAAACAACAACGTGAGCAACATCAACATAAGCAGAGAGAGTCTGCGACTCTTTACTGCATTAGTTGAAACAAGGTCAGTTATGTAAGACCATTGTTTAGAAATTGTAGATTTTTTATTATTCATATCAGTAATTTTTTTTATTATTATTCTACTTTCTTACATATATCCTCTCATAGCCATTATATATACTGTCATTCCCAGGATGATGACGAAAGTCAGTACGAGAAACAGATAGATATAGTATCTCTCCCTCTTGATGAAATCACAGAAGCTGTAGCGAGCCTTGTAGTTTTCATCAAGATATATCCTGTAGTCTTGAACCATGGCATAGCCCATGACTATGGCGAGCAACAGAAGACACAATGCCACTATAAAAATAGCCTGTTTCTCTTTCATGAAAGTCTCTATTATATTTTCCATGGCGCAAAGATAGTGTTTTTCTTCGGAAAAAGGTGTCTACTTCCCCTGTCTATGTGTCTACTTCCTATGTTTTAGGTGTCTACTTCGTAGGAAGTAGACACCCTTTTTAACGATTTATTCCCTTTAGTGATGCGTTTTCCTGGTATTTATCGAAAAATGGTTAGTCCTGCTTTTTATCATCTGCGGCTACATTAGGAGCCATTTTCTCCCGCCATTCGGTAGGAGTACAACCTTCCTTTGTCTTGAAAATGCGGTATAGATAGGTTCGGGCTGAGAAGCCACATTCGGCAGAAACGATGTCATTACTATAGTCTGGGCATTCCAATATCATCTTCTTTGCCGCATTGAAACGTATATCACCGAGCCATATTCTGAATGTGGTTTTCAGATACTGGTCGAAGTATACTGATAACTCATCCTTGGGGATGGAAAGGGTTCGGGAGAGGGTAAGCATGTTTACATTACAGTCCTTATAGCCCGAATTGGCGCACCAGTCATCAAGACTCTTCTGGATGAAATCTCTGTGCTCATCGGAAAGCGGATGTAAAGATTCTGTACTACTGTCAGCGGAGTCATGCTGCTTGGCAGAAGATGCCCCCCCCATACCTGTATCCAGTCCTAGCCAAGTCATTGTATTCCTCTTCCTTGTCCAGGAGTTCTTCGGTAGGGATATAGTTGCTACCGAGAGAGATAAACGTAAGA